>JAHFTM010000037.1:0-7828 GCA_023269335.1 Chlamydiia bacterium | reverse complement strand
TAGGACCTTGATATTGCAGCGCAGCAATCCAGGCCATTTTCACTTCATAGCTGCCAGCTGGCCGTATCACGTGCAAGTTGGGAATTACTCGTAGTGACGCTAGCTGTTCAATCGGCTGATGAGTAGGACCATCTTCACCAAGGAAAATAGAGTCATGGGTGAACTGATAAACCACTTTTTCTTTCATCAACGAACAGAGGCGAATAGCATTGCGCATATAGTCTGAAAAGGTAAGAAAAGTGCCGATAAAAGGCCTGATCATACGTGTCTGCCTAAGACCTGTCGCCATGGCCGCCATACCAAACTCACGTACGCCAAATTTAATATTCCTTCCCTGAAACACTCCAGGAGCAATGATCGGATATTTCTTCATCATCGTCAGATCTGAAACAGAAAGATCAGCACTGCCACCATAAATTTGTGGTAGTATATCTGCTAAAGCATTCAACACATCTTGAGAAGCCTTTCTTCCAGCGATCGGCCCTTTGACAGGAATCGCAACAATCTTCTCTTCTAGATCTTCCGGAAGATAGTCTTTCAACATCAAATCAAATTCTTTTCTTTTCTCAGGAACCTTCCTTGACCAGTCAGTAAAAGATGCATTCCACTGTTCTTCATTGGCACTATCGTAGGGAAGCTTTTGTGCAAAAAATGAGGTCACTTGTTGAGGAATATAAAAATCTTCAAGCGGTATACCAAGAGCAATCTTTGAAGCCTTAACTTCTTCTTCGCCAAGTGGACTGCCATGAACTTTGCTTGTTCCCGCTTTGTTGGGCGATCCCTTGCCGATGACTGTCTTGGCAATAATCATCAACGGTTTATCTTGGTTTTGCCGCGCTTTTGTGAAAGCTCTATGAATTTCGTCAAAATCGTTTCCGTTAATTTCAAGCACATCCCAGCCATAGGCTATGTAACGACCCTTGGTATCTTCTGAGAGGCACTCAGATATTGGTCCATCAAGACATACTTTGTTCGCATCATAAATGCCGATCAAGTTATCAAGCCTCAAATGACCTGCAAGAGACGATACTTCATGGCTGATACCTTCCATAATGCACCCGTCGCCAGCAAGAAATACCACTTTATTATCGAAGAGTTTGAACTCTTCCGTGTCAAATTTTTGACCCAAAATTTTTAAACCAAGTGCCATGCCGACAGCGTTACCAATTCCTTGTCCTAAAGGCCCTGTAGTTGTCTCTACACCATCTGTATGCATTGATTCAGGGTGTCCCGGTGTTTGAGAATGCAGCTGACGAAAATTTTTGATCTCATCAAGGCTTAGCTTAAAGCCAGCCAGATGCAAGCAAGAATAGAGCAGCATACAGCCATGGCCTGCGGAAAGAATGAAGCGATCGCGGCCAAGCCATTTTGAATCTTTGGGATTGTGACGAAGAAAATAGCCAAAAAGATAAGCGCCAAGCTCTGCACAGCCCAGAGGCAGCCCTGGATGGCCTGAATCTGCTTTTTGTACAGCATCCATGGAAAGACCTCTAATGGTATTGGCAACTTTTGCAAGTGTTTGCTTGAGTTCGTTGTCAAATGGTCGATCTAGCGATTTCAAAACTTGTTCTTTTGTCATGACTCAACCTACATAATGGTGGTGAATAAAAAATTAAATCGTTATTGAAAATGATGTTCGCAGTAACTGTATAGGCTCAGCCAAAAAAGAGACAAGGAGAAAACTATGACTATTATTACATCTGTATTAAGTGTAGAGCAGGTAGCCTCGCATTGCGTACCCTACGATGAGCTCATTCCTTTTTCTAAGCCACTTGGTATGGTGTTTCGCGCTTTTTTAGTGGCTCATTTGTGTTTGAAAACCATTGAGCGCAGCGAGCTTTTAGTAAACAATAAGTTTGAACTTGCTGTGGGTGCGGTAATAAATATTACCGCTGGCGAGCGCACATGGGTAAAAAAAGGGGCACAAATAATCCTGATAACCAAGACAATTTTCAACATCATTGACGTTCAAAAACGAATCATGCACAGATACAAAGAGCTTATGCAAGCGTGGAATGGTGCCTATCCAACGCCAACTCCATTTTTAAAAGCTAAAGGCCTGTCAGATGCTGCAAATTTAGAAGCAGAGCTGCATCTTATTTCTATACTTGCCTCATTTCCAGACCCTCTTTTGAATCTGGCGCTGCGCATTGAATCAATTTTTACCACCACCGCCCATCTTTTATATGAAGTTTTCTTCCGTTTAAGCCGAGCAGTTTTTGAATTGTACGAGGCAATTGTCTTTGATCGCATAACAGAATTTGAAAATATTACTGGAGTTGGCGTAAACTTAACTGCAATTTTTAACAGACTAACGTCTGAGCCAAGAGAACTTCTCAGCCAGATCGATGAAAATGAGCAAATGGTTGAAAAAATTTTACGGGCAATAGGTACAAACTATAAGGCAGCCGACCTCCATGCATTGATCAATCGAGCAGTACCTCTCCATAAAGCAGGAACAAAAATTGTGAAATCTGCCACGCAGGCAGGAAAAGAGATAGCGATGACAGTAAGCTTTATAGCAACTGCTCATGCTCCACAGCCTGCAACAAATGTTCGCGGTGCCCCAAAGCAGCCGCATCACGTTATAAGGAGTTTTGATGACAACAACTCTAGTGCTTATCCGTCATGCAAAGCCAGACGATGGGATATTGACGGACGATACTACTCGTCCGATTAGCCAAGAAGGCCGCATTATCCAGGTGAAGATGTGTGAAAGGCTAAAAAACGAGGGATTTTATCCTGACAGCATTCTGCACTCTCCTTTGACAAGGACAAAACAGACGGCTGAAATTATCGCAACTTTGTTCCAATTAGAGCCACATAGCAATGAAGCCTTAGGAAATTCTTTTGATGAAAATGTACTCCTCAAAAAGATTCCAGATCCAAAATTGGGACAGACAATTTTTATGGTTGGTCATGCTCCAACACTTTTACGCTTTGCCAATCGCTTGGTAGGCAGATCTACTCCGATTTATGACCTGGATAGAAGCTCTGCTTTGGTGCTCTCTTTTGATGAAACGATAGACTTTGGGAAAGCCAAATTCAGACACTATTTTTCGCCTCAACCATAAAATTTTTGATTATGAATTTTCCTGGCTCGAATTTTCACACATTGAAAGGTGAACTTAAAGAATTTTTCTCTGTCCATGTCAACGGCAACTGGGTCATTATTTTCCGATTTGAAAAAAGTGATGCTTTTGATGTGGATCTTGTAGATTATCATTAGGGGGCATTTATGCGAGAAAAAAAAAGAAGACCAACACACCCAGGTACAATCCTAGATGAACATTATATCAAACCACTTCGCTTGAGTTTGCAAAAACTGGCTAAGCATCTTGGTATTGCACGTAACACTTTATTCAAAATCAGGACTGGAAAAGCAAGTATCACACCAAAAATAGCTATTCGCTTAGCACTCGCTTTCAATACAACACCTAATTTGTGGCTTAACCTTCAGCAGAAATATGATCTTTGGTGTGAACAGCATAAGAAAACACATAAAAAAATCATTCCACTTTATTGCGGGGAAATAGATTTCAACGAATACAAAATTGCTGAATAAAGTTTTTTTATGAAAATCAAATTATCTTGTGTTGCTGATTAACCATGATGCCCATTCAAAAAGCGTTGTAGTGCTGGATAGTTGCCTGGATTTTGCATATACACTGTCTTCTGACACACCTCAATGATCGTGCCCTCATGCATCAAAAAAAGCGTCGCCTCTTTTAACTCTGCCAAAAGTGCCAGATCATGCGTTGTCAAAAGCAGTACTTTATTGTCCCTCGCAAATTCTTGAATGAAGGTAGCGACTTGTCCAGTCAGGTGCGGATCAAGTGCTGATGTTGGCTCATCTAAGCAAATAACTTCTGGTGTTAAGGCAACGGTTCTTGCAATGGCAAGTCGCTGCTTTTGGCCGCCAGAAAGCTTTGAGCAAAAAAGCGCTGCTTTATCAAGCAGTCCATACTTTTCAAGTAAGAGCTGCGCTTCAAGTTTTGCTTGCGCCTTTTCCATCTTTTTTGTCTTTCTCAACACAAAGCTGATGTTCTCTTCGACAGTCAAATGCTCAAATAAATTAAAATGCTGAAAGACCATGCCAATTGTATTTTTTTCTATTTGTAATTCTTGATTATCGAGAAAAAAGGTGCCTGAATCATAGCTGTCAAGATTATTCAACACTCGTAAAAGCGTTGATTTACCAACCCCTGACCTGCCTAAAAACACAGCGATTTCTCCACGGCGGACTTCAAAGCTCACATTTTTCAAAATCTCTTTTTTGTGAATCTTTTTTGAAAGCATCTTAACTTGTAGCATAGCGGCCAACCCTATTTTTAAGTTTTTTTAAGCCAAATGAAAGCATACTTGTCAAAACCAAATAGATGAGCGATACGGCAAGCAAGATAGAAAATGCATCATAGGTGATAGACCTAATGACAGAGGCTTCTTTAGAAAGCTCCATCACCCCTATCACTGAGGCAAGTGATGAATCCTTCACCAAAGTAATCAGTTCATTGCCAAGGCTTGGAAGCGCTACAAAAAAGCCCTGCGGGAAGACAATATGCATCTGAATCTGAAATGGGGTCAGGCCTAAAGTTTTGGCAGCTTCAATCTGTCCTTTGGATACTGCATCAAGGCCTGCACGTATGCTTTGACTGATGTAAGCGCTGCTATTGAGGCCAATCGCCAAAGCTGCAACCAAAAAAGGTGCGAGCGTAAGGCCAAATTGCGGCAACACATAGTACATAAAAAGAATCTGCACAAGCATGGGTGTACCGCGAAGAAGCGTTACGTAAGCTAGCACACACGTTCTCACAAAAAGCCACTGCGACTTTTCTAAAAAGGCTATGGCGCACCCTAAACTAAAGCCAATGGTCGTCGCAATCAAGGCAATCTCAAGGCTCACAACAGTGCCTCGGAGCAAGGCAAACAAAGAATGGTAAATCAGTTCAAAATCAATCATATCATTTTCCATTTTGCTTTCAATGCTGCCATCGTGCCATCTGAGATCATCTCATCGAGTGCCTTTTGAATCTCAGGCTGTAGTTCTGAGTATTTTTTAGAAATGACAAGGCAGCAATCTTGACTTGAATTTTCAATCAAATAAAAAGAAAAGTTCTGCTCTTTTTGTTTTGCTAAAAATGGCTCAAGGGTACTTTTTGCCGTTACAAAAGCATCCGCTCGTTTTGTTTTAAGTGCTAAAAATGCATCTTGAGGTGCTGGCAGTCGTAGCAGCTCAAAATTTGCATTTTGCTTCTGTTTTTGAGTCATCAAGATATCCGCTACATAACCATCGTTCACAGCTATTGTTTTGTCTTTGAGAGTATCAAGACTCATCTCTTTTCCCTTTTGAGTGAGAATAACAAGCGGATCTTCGGTAATGTATGGCTTAGTAAATAACACCCTTTTAGCACGCTCTTCCGTATAGCTCATCCCAGCTGCTACAAATTGCACATCACCTAAGGTGAGCGTCTGAATGAGCGCATCAAAAGGCATGTCTTTTAAAACCATCTCCTTTCCCAGGCGCTTACAAACCTCTTTTGCCACATCAATATCAAAGCCTTGAATCGTGTCATTTTCTATAAAAGTAAACGGATAAAACTCAGCATTTGTCCCTACAATCAGCTGCTTTTTTGTCTCTTGCATAGCACACAGTGGCAACATGCAAAGGCAAGCCATAACAAATAAAAGTTGTTTATACATTAGTTATTTCCCTTATCCTTATTCCTATTTTTTAAAAACTGCACTGCGTGGCAAATATCGTGATACACTTTTTTGATATCGCGAATAGTTTTTGGCGTCACAAAGACTACATTTTCTCCAGCCAAACAGCCTAAAACATCAAGGTCTGTGCACTCATCGAGAAAATCACCCACAAAGGCTGCAAGGCCAGCATGCACTTTAATGACGATGAGCGATTCATTGTGCACAACGTCTACAATCGCAAGTTTTAGAATTTCAGTTTTCACATCATGAGCGGGTAGCTCATAAATCATTTCGCCATTCCTCTCTTTTTTCAAAGCACCCATCTTGCGTAAATCACGTGAGACAACGGCTTGATTGGTATCGATTTTAAAATGCTTTTTCAAAAGTACAACCAGCTGTTTTTGATCTGAAATTGGCTCTGAGCTGATCAGCTTACGAATCACTTCTTGTCTTTCTTTGGTGCTCAAAATTTCTGTCATTGCTCTCCCCTTACAAATGAATATTTATTCATATTATAGTGAATAATAATTCATTTGTGACTACAAGTCAACCTTTTGTTTTGCCTTGCTAAAGCCGATTTCTGGGAAATCTATTCAGACTTTCTGTGGCCAAGGATGCATGATCTGTAAAGCTCTTTCTCCATCTCTTTCTGCAAATAAATTTTCTCCTAATTGAACTACATTGAGAGGAAAGCTGTTTGCAATGCTTTGCTTGCTGTCATACCATCGTGGAGTTATAATCACAAACTCATCCACTTTGAGATGCGCATTCTGTTTCAACCACAACTCAATTCCCATAAGGCTTCGTGTGCGCGCCTTTGCAGAGGCACTGGCCTCTTTTTGAAAGGCTTCATAAAGCTCTGGTTCTTTACTTTGGTCTGCCTGATCTGGCGTCTTATCAATGACGTAGCGAGAAAACGAATGCTGCTGAAATATCTGGTTACGAAGCTCTTCCTTTGTTCCACCACTTGCAAACTCGCCCATGATCACAATCGCCACTTCTGCAATTAGGCGAGCTTTCTCAATGAACGCTTCGAAGTGAGCAACTGCTGTTGTAGAAAAACAGTGGGTAGCAGCAATACTCCATTCCAGTTCAGTGAAATCTTGATTCACATCTAGCTCTTTTGTGAAAATTTGAGCTGCTGCTGATTCTATCTTATCTGCAATTCCCCTCTTCGTTCTGTCGCCAATCAAGCATCTATCAATTGGCAAAAAAACAACACAACGTAGCTTTCTTGCATACTGCGCTGTAATAGCATTGAGTTCAGGAGGAAAAAGGAGCGAAAGCTCACTCTCAATTTTAGCATGACATTCATGAAAGAGCTTTTCTGGCTTACTTTTTATAGCGGTTGATTCATTTGTAACTTTCACCTCTTTTTGAGGCTCGAGAGATGTTTGAAGCCAACCATTTCTTCTTGCATAATCTAGAATATTTGCATTTCCTCTCAATTCCCCGTTAACAAGCGGAGAACTTCTTGTAAAACCTACTGTTACCATATTGATTACCTAAAATTATATAATTAATTAAATATTTATGTGAATTATATATCAAATTTATAAAAAAATCAATTAGTCTTATATGTGTTTTAACAAAATTAAATATTACATTTACTAGAATATACACTATACCTCGTGCTTCTTCATTCGTAGTTTTCCATAAGAGGTAACTCAAGCTAGACAAGTTGCAAAAAGAGCGCTATACTGGCCCCTCTTATAACGTAACTGTTCAGGTTTTTATGCTACAAACGAATGCTGTTCGTCACAAGTTTCTTGAGTACTTCAAAAAACAGGGCCATACCATTGTCCCCTCATCGCCAGTCGCCCCTCATGATGACCCTACCCTTTTGTTCACCAATGCTGGCATGAATCAGTTTAAAGATATCTTTCTTGGCAAAGCAGAGCGTGACTACAAACGCGCCACGACAAGTCAAAAATGCATCCGTGCCGGCGGCACACATAACGACTTAGAAAATGTAGGCCATACCAAGCGTCACCTCACTTTTTTTGAGATGCTGGGCAGCTTTTCCTTCGGCGACTATTTTAAAGAACAAGCTATTCGATATGCCTGGGAAGTATCGACAATCATTTTCGGCTTTGATCAAGAGCGCCTCTTCCCTACTGTCTAC
>JAHFTM010000036.1 GCA_023269335.1 Chlamydiia bacterium | reverse complement strand
GCTGAAAAAATTGCTTTTGTGTATGCAATCAGCATAACTTTTGCCGACCAAATTTTTCCATTTGTCGCTTGTACCTAAGTTATCAACAACAACAATGTTATGGAAACCTTTATCATTCAAATGACGGACGACGCCTGATCCAATAAAGCCAGCACCTCCAGTCACTACAATGTACTTACTAACAAATGATTTCATCAAAACCTCACATAAGCAGTTTACCACAGAGAGCATTTACTCACATTCTCTGTGGCAATGCTCCCCTTCGCTACTAGTCTAAAGCGTGCTCTGGAAGAACCTTCACTTGGATCTGAGCTACAATACCCTCTTTCAAGCGTAATGTAATGTCAAATACACCGGTTTCTTTCAAAGGATGTTTGATCATCACAAAGCGCTTATCAAGCTCAATGCCTGTCTGCAATTTGATCTGATGAATAACATCAAGTGAAGAAACGCTACCGTACATGTGGCCTTCATGGTCAACTTTCACCATAAATGTGAGTGTCTCACCATTCAGCCTAGCAGCAAGTTCTTCTGACTCTTTGCGATCCGATTCAGCAATTTTTTTACGCTCTTCTTGTAGCTTTGCTTGACGTCTTAAGGCATCAACCGTTGCTATAAGGGCAAAACCTTGCGGAATAAGAAAGTTAAAGGCATACCCTTCTTTCACATTGACAAGGTCACCTCTACGTCCTAAATGCTCCACGTCTTCAAGGAGTAATAATTTTTTAGCCATATAATAAAATTCTCCTCTTAAATCTCAGCAACAAATGGCAAAAGCGCCATGTGCCTTGCACGTTTAATTGCTTGTGTTAGCTTACGCTGAAAACAGGCAGAAACACCGGTAATTCTTCGTGGAAGAATTTTGCCTCTTTCAGTCACAAACTTTGAAAGTGTATCGATATCTTTATAGTCGACATCATGAAAGCCCGCTTGTGTGAATGGGCATCGTTTTCTTTTTCTCGACTTTGGATCGAGTGGATCCGAAGAGACTTTTCTTTTTGGATAGTTCATTCTTGGCATTGATTGATGCCTCCTTACTATTGTTCTGGAAGTTGTTTAAATTTAAGTTCTTCAAGCACTTCATCAGTGCGTAAAGTAATGAAACGGATAAGGTTTTCATTCAGACGATAGTCATGCCACAGTTCCGAAATTGCAATTGGATCTACTGTGAAGTACATGAGGTAATAATAACCTTCTCTATTCTGTGTGATAGGATAGGCTAACCTTCGCTTTCCCTGATCATGAATTTTTACTATCTCGCCACCTTTGTCGGTGATAGATTTTTTAATTTTCTCAAAAGCTTTATTTCGTGCATCTTCCGTAAGATGTGCACTTAAAATATACATTCCTTCGTATAGATTTTGCTTTTGTTCTTTTGTTTCTTGCATTCTTGTTCTCCTCTACACAATGTCATTTTCTTTCGAAGCTATAAGCCGACGATTGACACTATTTGCAACTTTATAAAAATCTTCTGTAATTAACCTTTTCAAGCATTCAACACCTTGTGTGACAAACTCACCAAGCTGCTTTTTCTCTTCACCTGTAAAATGTCCAAGTACATAGTCAACATAAGGGCAACCATCACTTGCACCAATACCCATCTTCAAACGCAAATAATGGGTGGTCCCTAACGCCGCTTGAATACTTTTTAGCCCATTATGACCGCCTGCACTGCCCATAAGGCGAATTCGCAATTGACCAAAGGGCAAAGCCAGATCATCAGCCACTACCACAAGCTCTTGACTTGTCAGCTTATAGTAGTTTAACACCCGCTCACAGGCACGCCCACTTTCGTTCATATAGGTCTCCGGCAAAACAAGGTGTACTTTCTTGTGGGCAACCTTGAGTGAGGCAACTTGTGCTTCAAACGTCGGTTGCTTTGTAAAGCTTACCTTTTGCTCTGCAGCAAATGCTTGCACCACTAAAAAACCTAGGTTATGCCTTGTTGTTGCATATTCTCTTCCAGGATTTCCAAGACCTACTATAACTACGTGTTCTGCCCTATTTATCATTTCACCACTGTAACTACTACATCGCTAGACTTAATGCGTGGTGTTACATGAGCCGGGATCGTAATATCTGAAACACGCTTTACTTGACGCACATCAAGATCTCTCACATCCACTTCAAAGTGTGAAGGAATATAACGTGGGAGACAACGTACTTCAATGTGCTGCTTTACCTGGCGTAAAAAGCCGCCGGCCTTTACACCCACACACTCAATTGTTCCAAGACATTGAACAGGAACCTTAATGTCCACCAAGCGCTCTGTGACAAGCTCTAGAAAGTCAACATGCAACACGTTGTATGTCGTGACATGGTATTGAATATCTTTAATGATTGCTTTACGCGTCTTTCCAGCCTTATCTTTGAGCAAGAAAACTGTTGTTGGCAAAAAGCCAAATTCAAGCTCGCGAAGAACTGTATCTACTGCATCCTTATTCACATAGCCGACTTCATTTTCAGAGCCTTTTGAGTAGAACACGCAAGGGACTTTGCCATCACGGCGAAGAGCTTTCAGTTGACCTCTACTGTTAACCTTTCTTGGGAAAAACTCCATCTCTATTTCCATTTACATAACCTCCAAAACAACCTAAATTTGCAAAAACATTCTAAATTTTTAGACATGGATCATAAACATCCTTTGAACCATGCCAATTGTCACCTTGTAACATACTGAACAAGCAAGCAATAAGGTATCAGGAATACTGGGAAAAGCGATCTACAAGGCGAGATATTGCAGCAGCAAAAGTGGGGGCTATAGAGATGACGCTAATTTTCGAATTACTCTCAACAGGCAGCACAGTCTTACTCTCTGGCTTTTCATCTTGTGCAATCGTATTGCTGACGAAGAGCCGTTCAATCGGACTGTTTTGTATACGCCTTGCCGCCCCATCTACAAAAAGACCATGGGTAACAGCTGCGAAAATTCTTTTAGCGCCCTTCTCTTGGCAGACTTTTGCTGCTGACTCTAACGTGCCTGCTGTAGAACACATGTCGTCAGCGAGAAGAACATTCTTTCCTTTTACCTCTCCAACTAAGGAGAGCATTTCTACATTTCGAGCATCTAAGCGCTTTTTTTGTATTAACGCGAAACTCGATTGCAGCTCTTCAGCATAATGACCCACAAGCTTGGCACTGCCAAGGTCTGGGCCTACAACTACTAGCGGTGCTAGGTCTCGACACTCTTTTCCAAGAGCATCGACTAAACTTTTCCGGGCACTTACGTGCTCTACAGGAAAATCATAAAAACTTGGAATATGCTCTGCATGAAGATCGCACGTCACAAGCTCTGATATTCCAGCTTCATGCAGAAAATGGGCAAAAAGCCGTGCCGCAAGAGACGATCCCTCAAAGGCAATTTCGCTTTTTACCGGCAAATCTTGCCTGCTATAAGCCAAGTATGGACAGGCAAGGACAATTTTACTTACCCCTCCCCTACGAAGCGCATCAGCTATAAGCATCGTTTCTATAAGATACTCATTGGGCTTTTTTCCCATTGATTGTACCACTACTGCCTGTTTTTGAGCTACATCACCTTGCAGGTGCACCTGTATCTCGCCATCAGGATAGCGCTGTATCTTGATCGGAAAAAGCGACATCTTCAACTGCCGGGCTATCTCCTCAGCCAACTCTGGATGAGAAGAGCCTGCGACAAGTATCGTTTGCTCAATGCCGATTGCTGACTCAGCTCGCTTCATTAGTTTTCTTCTAGTTTGGGGTGGAAGGATTCGAACCTCCGCATGGCGGTACCAAAAACCGCTGCCTTACCGCTTGGCGACACCCCAATAAATTAAAAAACGAAAGAGCAAAGATACTCGATCTCCCGATTTCTCTGCAACAATTTTAGAGAGTTACCTGTCAAACTTTTTAAAATAAGCATTTAAAATATTTATTTACCTCTAAATTCCTCTCTTCTATAATTAGGTTAAGAACTAAGGAAGAATTATGGCAGCCGTAGGCGGCAATCAACCAAATCCCCTGCAATTAGCACAAAGTAGTAGTCAACTTGACCCTGTGCAAATGGAGCTTTCAGAGGTGCTCTCTCCAGCCACAAGCGCAGGTAAAAAAACAGCTGTCCGAATCACAGAAACAAGCTCTTCCGACCAGCCTCAGCCAGAAAAATTCACTTTTGATACCGCTGCAAAACAAGCCTTGGTCACAGCTTATCGAGAAAACCCCACATCTTTAGACTATATCACCTACATTTTGAGTAAAAAAAATGAAGAGACCGGCAGAGGGGCTGTACATCTTGGCAGTCGAGGCGCCTACAGATTCTCCTACAAACAAAAAATCACGAAATTTGAAGTTGATCCCAAGACAAACGAGTTAGTTGCTACTGTTGAACATCGCATATTTTCGAAACGCTCATCCAGCAGTAAACCGCGAGAGCTAATTATCACAGAAGAGATCCGCACGGGCGTTCCAGCTCCAAAAACTTGTGATGATGAATCGCAAATGCAAGCTAAATTAGCCGCTGCAGCTTTAGTGGACGCCATGAGTCAACAAATTTACGATGTTTTAGATGAGGACACTGAAAAGCCTATTCGTGATGCTGCCTATCGAACTTTGCGTGAGATACAAGCGGAGATTACAAATCGCGGCATAGGTGAAAGAAAACCTCTAACTGTACGCTTTACTCATGCCCCTACACTTAATCGTACAACATTTTTTGGCCGCCATATCTTTGGAACAAATCCGACACTACCTTTTGCTCATTTATCTCCCATTGATTCTGCCACAGTAACCCTACGCACAAAAAAGATCATACACATCACCAAACAGAAAATAGCACGTCTTCATGCAGATCTGAAAGAGGTACCAATTACAAGTAAAAGTAGCGTTCAGAATAAAGGCCATGATCTCACTTCTCGTACAGAGGCAATTAGAAATTTCGAAAAAGAATTTGCAAAGCTTTCTAAAGCCCATCCTGAAGGTATTCCAAAAGATAAAATTGCGGCTCTCATTGCTTCTTTAAAAGCCAAAGGCGTCTCTGTCAAAGAATGTATTGAGGTTCTCAACCGAAATGCAAATAATGATGCTACTGCTCTGATTGATGCTCGAACACAACTGAAAGGCTTAATTTATGGACTCTCAAAAGCTGCTGAAAATGATATTCAGAGATATAAGGATGCTATAGAAAATAAAAGAAAGCTTGAACTACAAAACCCACAAAATTTAAGTGAGCTAGAGAAGGCACAAGAGGCTGTCAACGCATGCAAGAAGGCTTGTGATAAGCGTCGCATGAGAGAAGAATATACACGCTTTGAAAACCGCATCGCTATTCTTGAGTATCTCGCTTGTGCATCTCACTTGATAGAAAGTGAGCCAGGGGTGCACCAACAAGCACTACAAGCGACTGTTGATTTTCTTAAAAATAAACTCCTTGGCCAACAGATTGAGGGACCCTTTAAAGCATTTGATGAAAAATTGATTGCAGCAGTAGGTAAAACAGAAGCTGCTAGAATAGTCGACTCAGCAACATTCCAAATAAATAACCAGGACTTTAGAATTGAAAGACAGCCTTTATTGCCCGGCAGCCCAAGTGGCTTTGCAACAGCAGTTGCCAAAGGGTTACAACACATCCCATCCATTAATCCCAAGCCCACAGCAAGCGATATAAGGACTGCCGCAATCACCTATTGTCGCACAAACTATCAGACAGATGCCACATTGCGCTCACTTATTCAAATCGAAGCACGTAAAGCCGCTGTTCAAACAATGCTAACAGCTGCAATTGATCGAGAATATGAAGCTACCATTGCAAACATCGAACTTCAAAATCCCCTCAGACCTTGGACGAAAGAAGCTGCTGAAGAAATCCAAAAGGCAACTAACCTGGCAGCGGCTCTTAAACGCGATATAAATAATATCCCACAAGATGACAGAGCTAGAAATGTGATCATCGACCGCTACATTTCTCTCATGCAACAGGGAAAAGTAGATGGAGTACTACCTCAACTTTATGCGCTCGGGCAAAACTATCAGATCAACATTGTGATTTCAGATGCAAATAACAGAAGACATGATGGGAACTCTTTGCAACCAAATCAAGGATGGGAAGGGCTTGCTAAACTTCCCAGAGCTCAGGGAACTATTTATCTCAACTGTATAGCTCACACCTTTTTTGACCCAATTATTCCCGTCATAGCACCTGGAACAGTAAGCGACCTTGTTACACATGCGCCTGATGGCAGATCAATACCTGGTTTTGGATTCAAGAAAATTGTTGCTGGTGGCAACTGTTTTTATGATGCTTTTGCTCGTGGATTACAAGCCATTCCCAATATGCCGAAACTCAGTAGAGCTGAGCTACGACAACGAGCACAAGAGGAATGCCACAAACTCATTCATGACCCTGTGCACAGACAAAAGATTCGAAAAGAGATTTTTGATACAATTCCTGATCATAATACTAAAGTTACAGCTGAGCGTGATCAACAGCTACTCACCTTAAATGCAATACGCGCGCAATGTAATGCAGAGCTTCAAACTCTTCTGCCAAATGACCCACGACGCACCATTTTAGAAGAAGACATAGCTAAGAGTGATCTTCAAATTAAAGAAGTACAGGATAAATACACCCGTCAATTTATCCAAGGAGCTGACAACATTCGACAACTGCAAATTGATTTCAATCAGATACCAAGAACTCCCAGCGAAGTCGATGCTCGCGAAGCTGCACAAATCGCTCTCGATCAATTACTCAATAGTTACATCCATTTAATTACTGAAGATAGAGTGTGGGGAACTTCTGCTGAAATGTATGCATTAAGTGTAGGGCTTGCTGTTTCTGCGCAAGTGTGGAATAACGCGACAAATGGATGGATTGAACATGGCGTTGTAAATCCACAAAGGGCCATTTATTTTGACCATTCACCTGGCCACTTTGATCTTTGGGTGCCAATGCCAGGAGCCTCGGCAGCAGCAGCTAGAGCACAAGCTATGACAGCAGCAGCAGTGCCTCCGCCTCTGCCTTCTGCAGCAGCCCTAGCACCAATAGCGCCGGCAGTATCACCTCCATCACCTCCATCACCTCCTGCAATGGTATCTGGAGCTGGAGCTCCCGTAGTGCCACCTCGAGCTGCAGCGGCACCACCTAGTTACGCACTCACTGACGCGCAAGCAGCTAATGCAGAAGACCAGTTAGAAACATGGCTACAACTCATTTCTAATGCCTATCAACAAGGACAAAATCTGTCAGTCGCTGATGAAGCTGCTCTTACTCATGAAATGGCAAGCCTCCCTCCTGCTGTCAAAAACTACCTCAAAAATGAGGTGGATGCAAGACTCATTGCCGCAGCTGGTATAGGCTATCGCCTTACTGAAAGGCTTACGAAAATTAAAGAACTGTTAAATAAGTAAAAATTGCTAGGACTCGTCAAATTCTTCAGCTTCTTTGGCAAGCTTCTGAACGAAGTTTTGAAATGATGGAGTGTTTCTCAGGTTTTGAAGCCAAAGATCTTGCATGACAACTTCAAAAGGTGGTAGATCTGCACAATCTACCGCTTTTTCAAAATAGAGCATAGCATCGCTGATATTGCCTTGAACTGAGTACAAGCATGCCAAATTATAGTTGGCCTGAGTATTTCCAAGTAAGATCGCCTGGAGAAAATTATGCTCTGCATGCTCAAGAGGTAAGGCTAGTTGCTCATGACCAATCTGTGCGACACTTTCCATTTGTGGCATGTCAAGAAGAGATGTTTGCAAACCAGAGCCTGCTATTTCATCTTCGGTAAGATCATAAAAATGCATTAAAGCAACGCCCCATTCACACCAAGCAAGATCATCTTCAGGATCTTCAAGGATTGCAACTTGGAAGTGCAGCATCGACTTACGAAATGCCTCTACATCGCTCATAATCTCACCCAGATGAGCATAAGCTGCTGCAAGGTGCGTTCGCACACCCTGGTAGCTTGGAGCCGCTGTCAGAGCTGCTGTCAAAGCTTGAACTGCGCGCTCATAATAGGCTTCATCATCTGATAAATCACCTAGAAAATCAAGTGTACAGCCATAATTAAAGAGCCACTCAGGCTCTACCGTTTCATGAAGAATGATTGTCCGCTCAAACTTACGTTCTGCATCTTCTAAGTGCTTCTTTTCGCAAGTAGCTTCAGCTAGGCTTAAAAGTAAGATACCCCATTCATTCCAAAAGTAGGCAAAACGGCCAGACTCTAGCTTTGAAGCTTCTAAAAACGCACTATTTGCCTCTTGCAAAAGAGCGTGATCTTCACGAATCTCGCCAAGTGAGAATTTGGCCACACCAAGGCCATGCCACAGAGGGCCATATTTCTCAAATTGTAAAAGCCCCTGATCTGCTTTTTCAATAGCTTCTAGAAAATACTTTTCTTCAACAAAATAGCGACCATACTGGCAAAGGACAAACACAGAACTTGAAAAAAGTTCAGCTGTCTCTTCGCCAAAAGACTCTGCGCTTTGAATGAGCTTTTTTGCTTCTGCGATAAACTCAACACTTTCTTCATGGCTTCCAAGAAGGGCAAGCGCTTCGGCAAAGCGCCCTAAAACGAGTGGATTTCTTTCAGAGAGATTATTCGCTTTGTCAAATTTTTCAACACTTGTGCGCAAATAAGTGGCATCCTGCCATAGTTTGGCAGCTAAGAAGTGCAGGTTTGCCCATTGAAGGTACAGGTCAAAACTACAAAGACCAAGGCTCGCAGCTTTTTCAAATTGCTCGTGAGCTAAAAGAAGATATCGCTTTTCAAGGCGTATGCCAAAAAGGTAGTGGTAGCAGCTTGCTGAATTGAAATAACTGAGGGCATACTCATTTTTTTCATCATCTTTGATGCTTAGCAGGTTTTCTGGCAAACAGTGGCTAAAAAGCTCTATAGCTTCAAAAACAAGATCTTCTCTGCAAATGAGTGTTGCAAGTTCAATGAGCACCAGTGCAAAATCGCTATAAAAATGGTGACTGACCTGATTCAACTTCAAGTTATACTCTTTGGCCTTACGAAAGTGCATTACTGCTCGCTGAAAGTCCTGCGGTTCGCCAGAAGTTCTTGCTATCAGGCAGTGTAAAAGCCCCCAATGCCAATAAAATTCAAGCTTATCTTCATCAGAACGTATGCTTTTAGCGTCAATACAGCCTTGAGCTACTTTATATTTGTCATTAGCATCAAAGAAAAATTCAATGTCGTCGTAGAGTACTCCCACACGTGTGAGCACTGCCGCCCAAGCATACCAAGCCTCAAAAAACCAGGGATTAAGCTGTGTTGCAGTCTCGAAGCTATTTTGTGCCTCTAGCAGTAACTCAGGGCTTTCACAGGCGGCACAAGCAATCCCCTTTTGCTGCCAGATTTCAGGATCTAGAGGAGCAAGTTCAACTGCCTTTTGAAAAGCCATCTTAGCAGTTTCAAGTATCTCTTGCGACGTCTGGTTTTTTTTGAGTTGTGCGTGAGCTTGCAAAATGAGAAGCTTAGCTACAAGCGAACGCTCATTTTGTGTCAGCGTGCTCATGGATCTAAGCTTTATGAATTCATCAAGTTTATCGAATGAATGCGAAGCTACGACTTCGTTAAAGAGTTCTTCAAGAGAGCGACTTTCTGTCATAGTTGGTCTTGTGTGCTAAAGAAAGCAAGATTATAGCTAAAATTGTGATTTGAGACTAGCTAAATAGCTTATCTCATCAATTAATTTTTCAAAATAACTGATAAAATCATCCACATGTCTCATTTTCATGGGTTTATAAATATTTTAAAAAAATAATTAATAAGTAAAATTTCTTTTTGCCCTCTTGCCTCTTCATCCATGCGAGCATAAACTAAAATATTTAGACTACTACCTATTTATAATGGTGCATGCAACTTGTACATAGCCTTCATCAAAGCCTCGGTAGCACTCCACCACATTATTGGGAAAAGATTTCAGATCCGGTATTAAATAAAGACCGTCTCTATAAAGCCCAACAAACCGGCGAGTCTCGTACTGTGGATTACTCTGCAGCCAGGCTTTAATAGGTGAGGGGCTCCTCATTAATCTCTCACTTGTAGGTAACTTGAGTGTTCCAATAATATGCTTGGCAGCCATTTGATTGACAAACAACCGCGTTTTTAGATTTTGGACACTTCTTTCTTGTTCCTCAGACATAATAACAATTCCAATCTCATAGATTGCTTCTGTTCTCTGAATCAACGCATGCAGATGCTGTAGAGCTTGTGGATCGAGTGCCTCTGATAAAGAAAGTGCAGCCATCGCTTTTGAAGACGACTCTTGAGAATGATTAGTTCTTTTACGTAAATTGAGTACTATATCAAGATCTAGAAAAATAATAGCTCGTGGCGATTTTGCATACTGTTGAATGATCTCAATTACTGGTTTTGGGAAAATGGGGTCAACAACTTCTAACAGACGCTG
>JAHFTM010000249.1 GCA_023269335.1 Chlamydiia bacterium | reverse complement strand
TCGCTTTCGTCCCAGCATAGTGATTTCTGGATGTGAAGCTTATGAAGAAGATCAATGGAGCCGTATTCGCATTGGTTCAGTGGTCTTTTCATGTGTAAAAAAATGTTCCCGCTGTGTTTTGACAACTGTTGATCAGGCAACCGGTATTGCCGATGAAAAAGGCGAGCCGCTTGTCACACTTTCACGGTATCGTAAAACAGATAAGGGCATTTTATTTGGACAAAATGCCATCCCAGAAGGTGTGGGATCAATTTCGATGAATGCTGAAGTTGTCATCCTGCAATGATAAGAAAACAAAAATGCCTTCTTACACTTACTTGGCTGTATCTTTTTTGTACTTTGAGCACTCTTTTGGCAAAGGATGTCTATCTTATTCCCTCTAGTCGATCAGGGCTGATGCAAGATAAATATAGCCTGTCATCGATTTCTTCTAACGATAGTCTCACAGTATGGCAGCTTCTTGATCGATCACTCCGCACAGCGCAAAATTTTTTACAAGCAGGTGATCTTTCTGAATGTTCAAGAAAAAATGGGGTAAAAAGCATCATCTGTGTCAACTTGCCGCGCTGGACAGGTGCAGATTGGAAAAAGAAGCTTCGTCGATATACCAAACGAAAACGCATTCTCATAGCTATGGAGCCACCTTCAGTGCTGCCTAAAATGTATGACAGCTTCAATCAATTCGGCAAAGTGCTTACCTGGGATGATGCACTCGTTGACAATCAGAAGTTTTTCAAAATTCACTACCCTGTCATGTATCCGATGGATTCAAATCTTATTCCCTTCGCAGAAAAAAAGCTGTGTACCCAGATTTCCTGTAATAAAAAGTCGAGACATAAGTATGAGCTGTACAGCAAGCGCCTCAAAGTGATTCGCTATTTTGAAAAGAGAGCCGGCAATGATTTTGAATTTTATGGAAGAGGGTGGGATATATGCTGCTACCGGAATTTTAAAGGGGAAATAGCGAACAAGCATGAAGTTTTGAAACGTTATCGCTTTTCGTTTTGTTATGAGAATATCACCCACGTCAAAGGCTATATCACAGAAAAAATTTTCGATTGCTTTAGCGCAGGATGTATCCCCATTTATCTTGGAGCTACTAATGTGACAGAGTACATTCCAGAAAATTGCTTTATTTGCCCCGATAACTTTCCCTCAATAGAGGCACTTGTCAGCTATCTTAAAAATATGCAAGAAGTTGAATACAATCAGTATTTAGATAATATTCGCCTTTTTTTGAAAAGCGACAAGGCCAAAAAATTCACTGCACAGTCATTTGCTGATTCCATTTTTTCAGCCATTGAAGCGAGATGATTGAATTCGTCTATGTAAATAAAATATTTATTTTGCTATATGGTCGAAAAGGGTCATTACAGGGAGTCATTCATGAAAAAGTTCATAGGCACATATATCTACGGTCTGTTTACGCACTACTAAGGCTACTATGCAACAAAACCTACAAATGAAATCAAAGCGTATCAAGCAGCTTTTCGGAGCGCTTTATTCAAAAACTCGCACAGCATCCAAACGCGCTTATGAATGGAGTTTTGCCAACGCTTTACTGATGACAGAAATTCTTGCCTTTTTCATTTGGGGTTTGCGCTTTCAATCAACAAATAAAACAGCACATGCAGAAAAACAAAAATCAGCTAATCAAAAGCGCTTCTTTGAAAGGCGTGATTTTACTTTTGATGAGCACTCTTTTCATAATGGCCAAAAGCATTCAGCAGTACCTATCAGTTGCACTACATTAGGCATACCACTTTTTGATAGGCAGGGTAAAATTATAAATGCGATTGTGCTTCTTGACGCAGATGAAGAGCAAAGCCTTTCATTTTGGCAGGGGACGCATTCGCAAGATGAGCTCTTTGGAAAGGGAAAACCCTTTGATGCAGAGAAATTTTTCTATGTTATTTTTGATCGAAAGAGTGCTCATACAAGCTGTGCTGATCTGATAGATCTTCACTATCGACTCTTGAATGAAAAGCTTCAAGTTCGCTTGATACAGATGATTGCAGCAACAGCACAAGATACAGTGCATGCCCGGCTGTGGCGTGAAAAATATCCTGAATTTGTGACCTGTATGCACATTTTAAGATAGCGATTGTTTTATCGGCATAATAAAAGTAGAGTCTTAGGATCGCAATGTAAAAAGCGAGGAAGTTATGAGCTTTGAAGTACTCCATCAATTTGAACTAGAGCTGATCTCGAAGCTCCAAGTACTACGTAGCCCACTCCTTGATCAATTCATGCTCTTTTGTAACTACTTTGATACCTCTATTTTTTACTTCCTTCTCATTCCTTCTGTCTGGTTTCTTTACAAGCGCTCACTGGGCATACAGATTTTTTACATGCAGATTCTTGCCTGTATCTTGGCTCAATGGCTCAAACCCCTTTTTGGTGAGCCGCGCCCCTGCCAACTCATCCCTGAGATAGCCCTTCTGTTTTGTACAAGCTTCGGCTTTCCTAGCGGTGCTGCCCTTGCTACCACTTCTATATTTGGATTATTAGCAGTGCGGGTGCGTAAATGGCCCTTTACACTTTTTTGCGCTCTGTTTTTACTGCTTGTTGGAGCTTCACGTGTGTATCTAGGTATGCACTTTTTCTCAGATGTCATCGGTGGTTATTTTTTTGGCGCTTGTCTGGTTTTTCTTTTTGTACGCTTGAGCCCTTCTATTGAGGCTTGGTTTTCAGCGAAGGCAAGTGTTGTAGCCATAAGCACTTTAGTTTGTAGTGTACTTTATTACTTGTCCCCGAATGTTCACTCAGGCCTTGTCATGGCCCTTGGCGCTACGTATGGTCTTTTGCTTAGTGCTCATCAAAAGATAGTGCCTCGGACGCCTGCGCTGCTTTGGATACGATGTCTGCAGTGCGCACTTGCCATTGTACCCTTTTTTATAGCTAAAGCTTGTACGCCCTATCATAAAGAATGCTATTTCATAAGCGCAATCTGGATGAGCTATGGCATTGAAAAAGTGTTTTCAAAGAGGCAGATACAATAGCCTGTTAGCTTTTGAGCTTTTTTAGAAATTGGGTAAGCGTTTTACCAAGCTCTTCGACCTCTTTTTGCTGAGCTGGATCTTTCAAATTGCCTTCTTGATCGAAAGCAGCGTTTGCTTGTGAGATGCTTTTTTGCTTGGGTAGCACGATGCAGAAAATATTGGAAAGCATGGCTCTGGCATGGACAAGGCCTCTTATACCGCCAAGCTGGCCAACAGAGGCACTCATCAAAGTGACAACTTTGTCTACAAAGCAGGCAAGGTTGGCTTCATCTTTTGATGCAGGTCTTGAAGCCCA
>JAHFTM010000248.1 GCA_023269335.1 Chlamydiia bacterium | reverse complement strand
ATCGTTTGTACAGCTTGAACCTATGTTCTTGGCTTTGAAGGTAGCATTGATCTGCAGTGAGAGAAGCAGTTGGCAGCTTTCTTGAAAAACTAATTGAGCATCTTGACCTTTCCAGTTTAATGGAAATCACCGAAGTCGTCTTCCACATCTTCGACATTTAAGTCTGTTTGGATGTGAAAAAGTCACACCGTTTGCTCTTAAATATCTGAGGTGACTTAAGAGATTGAGGTTTTTAGCTCTTCACTTCATTCCAGTTACGGAAAGCTTAAAAAACGAGCTGAAAGCAGCAAATCCAAAACTCACTATTTTTCCATAGGTCATAAAAAATGGGTCTGATTACGCTTTTTTGACCCCTTATCTAGCAATGATGATCTCTATGATTAAAAAAATTACTTCAAAAAAATTGCCTCTGTATTTGATAATCTACGGCATGCAAAATTTTCTATCTCAAGATGAACGAAATAAGCTCAAAGCTCACAAAAAAGAACGAGATAAGTGTACTATGCATCTTTTTTCACATCCTATTTTTTTATGGTTGATGGCCATATCCTTTTCTAGTCCGGCTTTTGGATTAACACTTTCATTACCAAATATGAATGGAGCGTGTGTCCATGTGTTTGGGGATAGCCATGCACGCGCTGCCTTCGATAATATAGAACCCTGCACTGTGCATTACATCGGACCAACTACAATGCATAGAGTAGGTCGTGAAGGCATTATCTTCCTCAATCTCTCCAATTATGCCATCAAAGAAGGAGATACAGCCATTTTTGTTTTGGGTGAAATTGACGTGCGCTGTCACATTGCAAAGCAACATGCTGCAGGAAGATTTGTGGATGAAATTATTGATACTCTCGCCAGAAATTATATAGCAGCCATTTTAGAAAACCAAAAGCTCTGTAAAAAAATCCACTGCGTCATTTTTGCAGTGGTGCCTCCTACAAATATCGCCTACAATCCCGACTACCCTTATTGTGGCTCTCTAGGAGAGCGAATTGAGTACACACAAAAGCTCAATAAAAAGCTCCACGAGCTCTGCCGAGCTTGTCAATTCCATGTCATAGATGTGTATACAGATTTTGCAACGCCTGCAGGATCATTGAATCCAGATCTTGGCGACGGTAATGTGCATATTGCAGATAAGCGTCCTGTAGAAACCAAATTGTACACCCTTCTCAATGTCCTCTATGCTCAATAATTGATCTCTCAGTCATTTGCATTTTCAAGCACTATTATACGAAGCCACGACTTCTAGAGAATTTACCGGGCTTGAAAAATTAGGGAAAAAGCATCATTTGGAATTTGTAGGGTCCACAGGCTGTAAAGCACTTGTTAGATTCAGTTGCGATGGATCAATTTTAACAAAATTTCCAGTTGCACCATCGATCAAAAATCCAGGAAAAAACAAGAGATTCCACAAGCCGCAAGGTTGAAACTTGGTATTAATCATCACAGCTTGATCATAATACCCATCTTTTTTAAGGGTCATGCTCTTTCCACCGTAGATGTAATTTGGAAGCCTAACAGTAGTTGGAGTAGTGCCGTAACGTTGACCTTCAATATAAATCCCAGCTCCTTGAGGGTGAGAGTTAACGCATACATTGCGCGTGTTATCTCCTACAATAGTTGCACAACTATTGAGTGATAAAAGACCGACAAGAACAACAACAGAGAGGATGATTTTTTTAAACATATTTTTTATTTTAGACATATATACCTAATTAATTCATTAAGTTAAAAACAAGTCATCTAATTATATAGATGAATTAATTCTATAAATAGATACTTATCTTGTAGATATTTTAGCTCCCTACTTATATAAAGTCAAAATAATTTCATCAGTTATCTTGTGAAAGTTTCTAAGAACTGTCGATTGAACTGGTAGATACGCGCATGGCGGTTGTTCCACCGTAAAGCTAACGATAGCTATTGCTCGGCTGAGGCGTAATCTATGCGAGAAAATGTGGCGCCTTCAGGGGGCCCGCCTTGCAGGCGCAGCTGGTTCTGCCCTTATTTAGCCAGTGTAAAGCCGTCCGTGAAAAAATAGGTGGTTACGATCAAGAAGTTTCTGAAAAACACTCGCATGATCGATAGAGCCATCTCCTCTTTGTTCGATAAAGGTGCCACCCAAAAAGCCAGCGGTTTGTGCTCCTAAGGGGGCATCTTTTGTAATGGAGAGTTTTTTTGGAATCAAATAGATCGGCTCTTTTTTGCCATCTTGTACAACGGCTGTAGAGATCATATAAGGTAGCTCACCTGCCGATGCACTTAAGGCTACCATATGCCCGATAACAGGGACAAGTGAGCTGTCGTGATTGAGCCTACGTGCACCTAGACCACTACAATTAAATACAACAGCTTCTGAGCACTCTTCAAAAGAGTTGAGCTCTCTTGTCTCAAGAGGGATAGAGAGTCGATGGAGCTCAGCGCCAAGTTCCAACATCAGCCTTGAGGTATCAATAAAATAGGTCATGTGGCGAATATAGTTGTCATGCTGCACGCCATTCATAAAATCAAGCGTAACTTTTTCGGCAGGAGGAAGCAGCCCAATTTTTTCTAGCTCCTCCACGCCAGCGTCCTTGCCTTCATCACAGTAGACAGGCATATACTGTACAACCTCTCTTGAAAGGTAAGGGTGTAGCCCTTTTTCCATGCTTTTGTATGCAAGAAATGTGTCTCTACAGATCGTATCAAGGCGTTTTTTCTCAAGAGCTGCTGTCTGTAAAGAGGCAAGGCCAAACCTCCCTGCAGCTTTCCATGAGGGTAAATCAATACTCTCTTGTGCTGTGATCCCAGTAACTTTGTAGCCACGTCTATAAAGTTCAATAGCCATAGTTCTTCCCACGCAGCCATTCCCTACAACTCTTATAGGTATTTTTTTATCTGGATGTGTACTCTCAAATATATTGAGAGCATGATTGACTGAACCAAAAAGTGTCGTGTACCCGGCTCCACCATGCCCATAGCAATGCACTACTTGTTGTGCAGCTTTATTTTTCACACTTAGCGCAGCTGAAATATTAAATTGCCCAACCCGCATTGGGCGTGTGCAGATAATCTTTTGGAGAAGAGTCGAAGGTTTGAGAAGAGGCGGCAAAAGCTTGACGACATTTGCTGTAGTTGACAGGTTTCTTCCAAAAAAAGTGCTTGGTAAAAGTGTGCGCGCAGACTGTGGCAACAGAGAAGTTGTGCCTGTTGCTGCTCTTTGAAGGGCTGTTTTTACTAAAAATGACATAAATTATTCATCTTCAATTGTTTGCTCACAATATATCAGAGTGGCGTTTTAAATGAGTATATA
>JAHFTM010000247.1 GCA_023269335.1 Chlamydiia bacterium | reverse complement strand
CGCTGACTGCAAGTAAGCCAGACTTTCTTTGGTCGTCTTTGAGAGCCCCTTTCCAGAGCCAATCTCTGCTAGGGCTGCGCTAAGAGTGCTGTTTGCATAAGAGAGTGCTGCCTGTTCGTATGAAGCATCGTGGGTAAAATGAATGAGCGCAGCTTGCAGTTCTGCTCGGCTCACGATACTTTTTTCAGCGGCACGCTTTAAAGTGGCTACTTCGGTTGCATTTAAGTGCCTTTTAAGATGAGTCAGCTGTTCTTTAGAAAGTTTGTGGATGTTCTTTGCTGTAATTTTTCCGGTTTTTGCAAGACGTACAATTTCTTGAAGATTGCCAACGGTTGCATAATAGCCCACTCCTGGGGTGATAGAATCTCTAAATTCACGCCATCTTTGTTTGAAAGCTTCTTCAAATCTTGCTCCTGCACCAGGTCCAGTGGCCCAGAAAAGTGACCATAACGAACTCTTATTTTCCTTCTCTGGATGGGGGGTGCTCATTCGTACAGTGGCAATAGCTAGCGTTGCAAGTGCTTGGCTACCAGCCTCTTTTTGTCTCGTAAAAGGAGTGCGTTTTGGTAGCTGTCCTTCAGGAAGAGGAGCTTGTGGACCACCCATTTGTACGTTAGTCATAAAATTGCTCCGAAGTTATTTAATTAATATATAACATTATTAAATCTAGTTATCAATAATAATTATTTTAATATTAAGTTATAGGTATTGTTCTATTTATGTTAATTTAATATTTTGCATCTTTTTCAACATAGCCTTGAAGCATCTCAATGGTGTCAACTAAACCAAATGATTATTTTTGGCCATGGAAGCGCCAGCTTTGGTCATTGCAGAAGGGCCGTCCCATTTGTCAAGCAGTACTTCAATGAAAACCACCTCGTCTGCTCTCTTGCTGGCTTCTAAAAGAGCTTCTTCTAGCTCATCTTCACTGCCCACTTTAAGACCCTGTTTACCACCGAAAGTTTCGGTAATTTTATGGTACTGCCAGGGCTGGAGATCATTAAATGGTCCATCTGAGATGACTCTCTCGACTAAGTAACCATCGTTGTTAATGAGAAAAATAATGGGGTTTGTTTGATAGCGAATCATTGTTGAGACATCTTGACAAGTGACTTGAAAAGATCCATCACCGATAAAGAGTGAGACTCTTTTTTCTGGCTTGGCAATCGCTGTGCCAAGCGTGGCCCCTACCGTATACCCAATAGAGCCAAAAAATGTTTGAGACATAAAGCAACAGCCTTTTGGCATGAGTACTTCTGCTCCTGCAAAAAGTGCAGAACCCGTCTCTACCATCATAATTGAGTTTTCATCTAAGAAATGACTGATGCGATCAAAAAAGCGAGTGAGGGTGAGTTTTTTGCCTTTTTCTGGTTTGTACTGAAGTGTAGCTCGATGAGGGCAGCTGTCAGCAGCTTGCTTGATCTCAAGAGATGCAGACGCGCGTTTTTTCAAGCGTGTTTTCAACTCATTCAGAAATTGAACGAAGTTCACCTCTTTGTAGTGATGATGTTGGATACTGAGTTGATCAATATTTAAAAAAATTGTATTGTTTTTATTGAAGATAGCAGTGAAACCACCAGTATTAAAGTCTGTTAAAAGAGCACCGAGGAGTAGCACACAATCAGCATCTTCAATGCGTTTTCGTACATATTCACGGCTGCGATCACCCTCGTATAGTCCAATGAACTGAGGGTGGTGCTCATCAAAAATGCCTTTTCCAAGCATCATTGTAGCAAAAGGTAAGCCGGTAGCATTGATAAAGGCAAGGACCTCATTTTCTAAGCCAAAGCGAGCAATTTCTCCATCGACTATAAGTATGGGCTTTGTTGCCTTTTCAACCATTTTTTCAGCTTCTTGAATGGCTTCTTTTAGTAATTCAGGACTACTGACAGGTCGTTCTGGAATTACAAGTCGCTTTTTAGGCTTTTCACAAGGGGCTACAACAATATCTGTAGGAAGGCCGATATAGGCTGGAAGCTTCTGGTAAAGACATTCTGTAAGAACTCGATCAATTTCTTCAGTTGCTTTTGTAGGATCCAGCAGAAGCGTAGAGGCGCAGGTAACCTTTTCATACATATGCAATGGAATCAGATAGTCGCCAAGAGTATGATGTAGAAGTGTTTTTGCTTTATAATGCTTTGTTGCGGGGCAGCCGGTAATTTGCACAACGGGAACACGTTCAGCGAAAGCTCCAGCAACACCATTAATAGCACTGAGTTCTCCTACAACGTAGGTTGTAAGAAGGGCTCCAAGACCTTTCTTTCTGGCATATCCGTCGGCTGCATAGGCAGCATTGAGTTCATTGCATGTGCAGATATAGCGAGCTTTGCTTATATCAATAGCGTGAAAGATGCCCAGATTAAAATCCCCGGGAACTGCGAAAATATCATTGACGCCAAGTTCATGAAGTCTTTCCAGGAGATAGTCGGCCACTGTGTACAAATGTTTTTCCATAAATATTTCTCGACTAAAGATGATAAATAAAGTTGCTAATAATAGTGCTAAAGTTTTGATGCCAGTGGAAAATCGATATCTGTTTTGACAACGTTATTGAAGTAGTTTGTGAAGGTATTCAGCGTAATCACCAGAACAATTTCACAAATTTCCTGATCTGTAGCGCCCGCAGTTTTGAGGCTACTCATTTCCTGGTCAGAAACTTCGCCGCGTTTTTCAACAACAGCTTTTGCAAATTTTAAGATGGCTTGCGTTTTCATTTCTTCAGCTTCAGCTTTTCGTGCATTCAGGATATCTTGCTCCTGTAGTCCGATGCTTTTAGCAATTGCTGAATGTGCTGATAGGCAGTAGTTACAGTGGTTAGTCTGTGCTACAGTTAATGCAAGCTTTGTTTTTATTTCTGGTGAAAGGGAAGTCTTATCGGCTAGCTCACTGAGAGCCACAAAAGCATTCAGGGTAGGCAGAGAGTTTCCCATATTGAGAAAGATGTTTGGCACACGGCCCATCTTCTTTTTAAATTGCTCGAAAATAGGTTTTATTTGCAAAGGCGCAGCATCTACTGAAACAGGCTTTACACGGCTCATAACACTCCCTCATAGGCATACAGTGGTTTTTCTTCTTCTTACACCTATAAGGGGATTGTTGCAAGATTAATTTTGAGTAATTAATTTTGAGCGATTAAACTGACCGCTCTCGAAGTGTTCCTCTTTGAGTAGGATTAAATCCAGTAGCTCCAAAATTAGAAAAAGGTTGCTGTGTGGGCAGCTGAGGATAGGAGCGTTCTCTTGTTCTGAGAGGGGCCCTTTGAGTATAACTTGGCATAACATGTGAAAAGCTCTGATGGAAGGCCGGAATAGG
>JAHFTM010000246.1 GCA_023269335.1 Chlamydiia bacterium | reverse complement strand
GACCGACACCATTGAGGCCTACAGAGAATTGAAAGACATCGTCATTGTATTTTGCACCTGTATTCATCTGGCTGACGCAATCCACAACTTTTCCAAGCGGAATACCCCTGCCAAAGTCACGTACGGAAATTTGACCATCGGTTTCATCAACTTGCACAACAATTTTATCGCCGTTGCCCATGATGAACTCGTCAATGCTGTTGTCAATGACCTCTTTCAGTAAAATGTATATGCCATCGTCAGGATGTGAGCCATCGCCAAGACGTCCGATGTACATACCTGATCGGAGCCTGATATGCGTCAAAGCATCTAATGTCTGTACTGCACTATCATCATATTTTTTTGCCATAAACCTCAGAAGGCTAGAGCCTCTTGTTTTTTGCGTAACAGCTCATGCTACCATATAATTCATCTTGTTGCAACTTATAGCACTCTGAGATACAAAGAATGAGAACCAAGAGGACTCATGGAACGAACAGATGAACTATTTCGCGGTAAGTCAGTTTTAATCACTGGCGGTACTGGCAGCTTCGGCAAAGCTTTTGCAAAAAATCTTTTAGAACAAGACCTCATCTCAAAAGTAATCATTTTTTCACGCGACGAGTGGAAACAGTGGGAAATGAGAGAATCAAACCCTATCTTTACCCATCCAAAAATTCGCTATTTCCTTGGTGATGTGCGTGATGCTGAGCGGTTGAAACGTGCTCTTACTGATGTCAATTTCGTAGTGCATGCTGCAGCTTTAAAACAGGTCCCGGCTGCCGAATACAATCCATCTGAGTTTATCAAGACCAACATTCAAGGAGCCATGAATCTCACCACTGCAGCAATTGATGCAGGGGTCGAAAAGGTAGTCGCGCTTTCTACAGATAAGGCTGTAAATCCCATTAATTTATATGGAGCTACAAAGCTCTGTTCTGACAAGCTTTTTATTGCAGCAAAATCCTATGTTGGCAAAAAGGGATCTCCCCGTTTTTCCATTGTACGCTACGGTAATGTCCTTGGCAGCCGCGGCAGCCTGCTTCCTTTTTGGCAAAAACTTATTGAGGCCAACGAAAAAGAGTTACCCATCACAGATGTACGGATGACAAGGTTTTGGATCACGCTCAACGAAGCCGTGCAGTTTGTCAAAAAAGCTTTTTTCCGCATGCAGGGCACGGAAATTTTTGTACCTAAATCGCCCAGTGTGCAAATCGTAGACCTAGCCAAAGCTTTTGCTCCACAAGCAAAACAGCAGATTATCGGCGTGCGACCAGGAGAAAAGCTTCATGAACTTCTGATCTCTTCAGATGACGCTTTGCATACCTATGAGCTTGATGATTGCTACTATATCTTGGCCCCGGCAGAACCAAGCCTGCATTCAGGTGCCAAAAAAGTAGCAGATGGTTTTTCTTTAACTTCTAATACAAACCCACTCTTCCTGTCTGATCCAGAAAAAATTACACGCCTTGTGCAAGAGTATCATCAATGCAGATAGGCGTTCTTGGCATCAACCACAAGCAGGCAGATGTGACGCTTCGCGAGATCATCTCCAAGGCTTGTCACAGCTCATTTTTAAATGACTGGCAGACAGAATCAATGGGTCTTATTTTACTCTCTACCTGCAACCGTACAGAGCTGTATTTCAGCTCACAAAACCCACATCATGACCTTGCTATCACCCACCAGTATATTCTGGCCATCTTGCGCCGAGAAATCAGGTCTGAATTTGAACAGAAGTGCTACAGCTTTTTTGGTGTCGACTGTTTTGTCCACCTGGCGAAAGTGACTGCCGGGCTTGACAGCGCCTGCCCACTAGAAACTGAAATTCAAGGCCAGGTAAAAACTGCCTATGAGCTGGCTGCAAAAACTCAAGTGCTTTCCCCAACGCTGCATTTTCTTTTTCAAAAGTGTCTGGCAGTAGGCAAAGAGATCCGCACAAAATATCCTCTTACTATACATGCTTTTGGTCTTGAACAGATAGTTTTGCATTTGGCAAACAAGCTGCTACACAAAAACCTTGCTCCACTTTTCATTGGTGCCTCTGCAATCAATGTAAAAATCGCTCGCTTTTTACAACAAAAAGGCATTGGCAGAATGACCTTTTGCAACCGCACAAAAAGCAAAGCAAGTCTACTTGCCAATGAATTTCAAGGGGAGGGAGGGGTGCTACCCTGGGAAGAGCTTCAAAGGCGCTGGATTGAGTATGACTGGATCATTTCAGCTGTCAAAAGCCCCGTTCCCATCCTCACATACGCACCTCACATAAAACCCGACGTAAACAAGCTTCTCATTGATCTTGGAGTACCTAGAAACATCTCTCCAGCTCTTGGCGGGTCAAACTACGCACTTTACAACATCGACGCTATCAATGAGCTCTTAGAGATACAAAAAAGCGTTTTAGATGAGACTCTTCAACAAGCAGAAAGTACTTTGATTGAGGCTTGCACACGTAAACTCTACGCCTTCCAGAACAAGCCATTAGCTTACGGTCCCTTAAGGATAAAGGGTCTTCACGCTCAATTATAAATCTCGCTGTTTTTTTGGAGGCTCTGCCCGACCCCTACTTATGCAGTTATGCAGGCCCGGCCCCATTGCTCTCTAACTTAATAACTTAATGGTTTTTTATGAATAATATCAGTCAATTCTCACAAAAATATTTCTTTAAAGCTGTAGGTTCTGGTACTACTAAGCTATCTGATGCCATAGAGGCTACGCGGCTTGGCTCTTTTCTCGGTCGAAACGTTGTTCGGCCTGGCATTACCAAACTTGGTTCTTTTCTTGGTACACTCTTTCGCTCTATTTCACGAGACTATGTTTCTTGGCAAGCAACAATGGATGCTCTCGAGCAGGAAGAGCGAGACTTAAAGAGAACAATGGAAATGCTACCCCAAGCAGCGAAGGACACTCTTCTGAGATGTATGCCTACCATCGCACAACTCATTCCTCAAGACTCTGTTATCAGCTTGTTTGATACTGCAAGAACTCCAAATGAAAGTTTTTCTAATTTCTTTAAAGCACATCCCCAGTTAAGAAAGAAATTTGTTTTATCAACAGAAAATATCATGAATCTTTTTGAAAGAGCCAAATGGGATATCAACAAGATGTCTCTTGCCTGGAAAAGAGCATTAGAGGAAACCTGCTTACAAAACAGCCCTGTAAAAGGGCCAAAACGAAAGGATGTCGACGTAGATGTGTTGACACTATCAAAGACAGCGCTTACTGAAGATCAACTACGCTGGATTGCGCGCTACATTCCAAATGTCAAAAAGCTTCATTTTAAGACCTCTGCTGTCAGCCCTAAAATTATAAAATTATGTAAGCAACTATTCCCT
>JAHFTM010000245.1 GCA_023269335.1 Chlamydiia bacterium | reverse complement strand
TCGCAAAGTAAAAGACGAGCGCCTTTTGCTAGTTCAATGGCTTGTGGGCAAACTCTTGTATCAATAACTATGGCAATTGATTCGCCTTTTCTTATTGAGCTTACATCGTCAAGGTGATACATTTTTCCATTCACTTCAAGTGCGCCCTTTTCTTCTAAGAGACTCACTTGTGGTCCTTGAATGCCGCACTCTTGCAGCTTTTGTCGATCAAACTTGCGACTGTCTGTCTCAGTAATACGCCAGCCGATATTATCCACCCCATGCTCTAAAAAGGCAGCTTCGATACGGAAGTTATCATCTTCATCTACAAGAAACACTTTATCAGAATTTTTTTCGATGGGATGCTCAATCACCTGTATCGTCTCGTGATAGATCGTTCCATAGCGCAGGCGATCGAAATATTTTTTACCTGAGGCAGGGTAGTAGCAGTGGATGGGATGGGTGACCTTATCAAGGTTCAAGCGCATGAGCATAGAGCCTAAGCCAAGGCAGTGGTCGCCATGGAAGTGAGAAATAAAGATGCGCTTGACAACGGGAGGGGCAATTTCGGCAAAGATAAATTGTCGCTGTGTGCCTTCACCCGGATCAAAAAGAAGACCCTCATCATTCCAGCGCACAAGATAGGCGCCATGATTGCGATAACGTGTTGGCTGTTGGCTTGAAGAGCCTAAAATAACGAGGTCTCGTATACTCATGAATTAAAATAGGTGGTTTGTAGGTGTGCTTTCAATTTTTTTAGTGACATTCCTCTAGCTGAGATATAGCTGATTTCTTCAAGAGTCATCTCGGCAGCTGTTTTATCACATCCATCAGGCTGTACAATAGTATTCCAACTGAGTTTTCCGTGACGGGAAATGTCGCCTCTTGGAGCTACAATTTTTGCTTTGATGCTGCTTTGAAAAATAATCGGTTCGACACGCTCATCGTCTAAAAAACCAATTGTACAGGTGGGATAACAGGTGTGGTCTTCGTAGTTAGCAATCAACCTGTAGAGCCCTTCTTCTCCAAGTGCTTCTAAGAAACTACGAATATAGGGGCCTGGAAGACCACCAAGAGCAGGACAATGTACTGAGATATCATCAATAATCACTGGGCACTTTAGCTTTGTGTGGGCCTCTTTTGCTTTGTGCTTTGCAATTTCTTGTGGCGTGCCTTGAATTTCTTCAAGATGAAGAGAGATGTGCTGTATCTGATAGGGGATGGGATGAGTGGGGTTTTCAAAAAGAATATAGCAAGCTTCGTCAAATTTTGTTTTATTGCTTGTTACGTAGGCGATTTGCATATCAGCTTCAGGGTAAAAATAGGCAGTTTTAGGATAAGCATTGTAAAGCTTTTCCATCTTTTTTTACAGGAAAAAGGTGGAAAGTCAAATAAGTCTAGTATTTTAAATCAGAATTATAATGTCGGTTATTTATTCTATTAAAATAATATATTTACAAATATTAAACTATTTATTATTTTAAAGTTAGTGGCTGTAACTATTAATTACTTCGTTTTTATTTAATTTTTTAGGGGAAAGTATGTCAGAATCATTAGCCAGTCCTTCCTTTTCCTCCTCCTCTCCTCCTCCTCCTGCCTCTCCTACCCTATCTGCTGCAGAAAAATTAGTACAAAAATACAAGAAAGAAATTAGCGTTTGTCAAGAACGGTTGAAGCAGCTTAATCATCAAGTTACCGCAGTTCAAACAGTTATACTAGAATCTAGAGCCCAATCTGCTCAAAATAAGCAACCTTCAAAATCAGCAAAACGGAAATTTACTGTAGATACAGCTCCACAAAAAAAAGCTCGAACATCAGCAGACGCTCCACTTTCAGGGCGTTCAGTCCAACCATCAAAACGTATGTTTGGGCGAAGGCCAGCTCCACTTAATCTTACAGGCACTCAGCGGATTACTAAGGCTGCCATAGTAACAACATCGCCAATGGCTTCCCCTTCCACAGCAAAAGTAAGTACTGCATCTACAAGTAGTACTCCTTCGTCAATTGCTGAGGCTTTAGTAGCGGCAGCTTCGTCTGCAGCTCCTGTAATCACTACACCAGTAAGCCCCACAGCTGCAAGTCCATCACCTCGCTTGCCCCTTGCAACTACTCCATCAAGATTAGCTATAGTCTCAGAGATCTATTCAGCTCAATGCACGAAGATAAGTCAGAGTGTAGAAAACTTACTTGCTCAGGTGCTACAAGCACCAAAACAAATTCAAGATGAGCTACTGAGATTTAAGATATTGAGCGAAGATCTCCTTCGATTAGAAAATGAAGTTCAAGAAAGATTTATAAAAGAGGGTTTTACAAGCAAAGATTTTGCTGATTCACCACTGAAAGCGCGCCTTTCAATCTTACGTAACAGTGTAACAGGTCTTCAATTTTATCTGTTATCGAACGCTATAAAGACAAAACAGACAGCGCTTATCACAGATCGACTGAAGCTGGGTATCACTCAAGCAAAAGATTTTATTGACCTTTCGATAGCTGCACTGAGCATGAAGACAATGATCAATGAACTACGTAGAGTGGGTGAAAAGATAGACCCAAACAATAAAGCGATTCAAAAGCAGATAGACCAGAGGTTGGTAGAGCTTCAAAAAGCTCTTTTTGAACGTAGTGCCGTGCTCGTCAGTGCTATTACTGAAAAAAGTAAAAGTAGTCTTGTTCAAGATGCAAGTCGTGAGGAATCACTTACAAAATTAGAAACAGAACATCAAAAAATAATCGAAGACTTTATTACTCTTTCTGGAATTCAACAATCACTTGAGGCTGTTACATTCACAACTCCTGTTGATAAAGAGATCACTCAGCTACGCGCCAAAATTGCGGAAGCTAAAAAGCAGTTAGAGGCCTCTCACATAGCTCTTTCAAAAAAGATTCAAAAAAAGTTGCAACCTCCAGCCCCAGCTCCTGCTTCGACAAGTGCAGCTCCTCTGCCAACTCCAACTCCAGCCCCTCATGTCGTTCAAGACATCACCCAATATGCAAATGTTGCAACTCTAGAGAGTCTCTTACAAGCACAAGGAACTGGTCCTACGGCACTCAGTACACTCGCCCATGGCGGTACTTTTTCTCCAGGTCTATTAGGAGCCCTTGGTATGGGCGGTACTGTATCAGAACTACTCAAACATCATAGTTCACCTTTAGTTCAGCAGGGGGTCAAGACCACAGCTACCTTCTGGAGTCACCTTCCAATTATAGTAGGCAGTGCCTTGCCTGTCAAAATAGCTTTGACAGAAGGTGCCCCGGCCTTAAATGTACTAGTTTTTGGAGCAATGATTGGTGCCATTCAACACACGGTGAATAAAGCAATACTTGCCACGCTACCAAAAAGTTGGGCTCAAGATCCGCGAGTTGCGTTGTTCGTGAAACTTTCCACAGC
>JAHFTM010000035.1:6378-10524 GCA_023269335.1 Chlamydiia bacterium | reverse complement strand
AACACCTTGCGTTTGCGCGATAAGATGACAAGAGAAGAGGCTCTCATGAAGGCCGGCCCTGCAAGGCTTCACCCAATCTTGATGACAACTTTTGCTATGATTTTTGGTATGCTGCCGATTGCTATAGGAAGCGGAGCGGGCTCAGAATCAAGAGCGCCGATGGCTATTGCCGTGATAGGAGGCCTTATTACCTCGATGTTCTTGACTTTAGTCCTTGTGCCAGTGGTCTATAGTTTACTTGACGATCTACAAAAAAAGCGGCATAAGGAAGCATTAGGAAGTAATAGCAAAACCCAACCCCAATAAATACCATGAGTTTTTCAAATTTGAGCTTTGATGAAAAGTTAGGTCTTTACGCTGAACTACTAGTCGTACATGGTCTGAATGTGCAGCCAGGGCAAGTGGTCAATGTGACAGGTGAGATCCTGCATAGAAATCTCATTCAAAAAATTGTCAAAGCGGCCTACAAAAAGGGTGCCAAGTTTGTCAACGTTGATTTCATCGATCCACAAGTTGTGCGGCTGCGCATCTTAGAATCAAAAGAAGATGAGTATCTACAGCATGTACCAAGCTATATTCCGAAAAAATTTGAAGATTTCGTTGAAGAGGGGGCCTGCGTGCTGCGTCTTACAGGAAGTGAAGAGCCTGATTCTTTAGCTGATTTGCCGCCACAAAAGATCAACGACTTACAAAATTATTATCGCCAAAGTCTAAAGAAATACTACGCAGAGGGTGTTGGTAAGTCAAAAATTCAGTGGACAGTAGCTGCGGCTGCAACGCCAAAGTGGGCTAAAAAAGTATTTCCAGAGCTCGATGAAGTAAAGGCAACAAATGCTTTGTGGGAGTCAATTTTTCATATCTGTCGCGTTGATCAACCCAATTTCTTACAAGCGGCAAAAGTTCATCGTGACACCTTGCAAGAAAGAGCCAGAAAGCTAACTGGAATAAAAATTAAAGAATTGCATTTTGTAGGTCCTGACACAGATCTCAAAGTATTTTTATCGCCTAAAGCCATCTTCAAAGGGGGAGGTGATGCAACTCATAAGGGGATCGATTTTGAAGCGAACGTGCCCACCGAAGAGTGCTTTACAACGCCTGACTATCGCCTGACAGAAGGCAAGGTGCGTGTCACCCGTCCTGTGTTAGTCAACGGGGAGAGCGTTAAAGATTTACAGCTTGAATTTAGAAAGGGTGAAATTGTGAATTTCAAAGCCTCTCAAGGTCAAGAGAACTTTGCAGCCTATATCGCTAATGATCCAGGAGCCAAGCGCCTTGGTGAAGTTGCCCTGGTAGGAATTGATTCACCCATTTTTCAAAGCAAGCGCATCTTTGAAGAAATTCTCTTTGATGAAAATGCTGCCTGCCACATTGCAGTGGGCTTTGCCTATCGCTTTTGTTTAGCTAATGGAGCAGAACTTTCACCTGCCGAACTTGAAGCGTTAGGCTGTAACGATAGTCATGTGCACACAGATTTTATGATTTCAAATGAGCATGTGGATGTCTTTGCAAAAACCTATTTAGACCAAGAGATTCAACTGATCAAAAAAGGGCAGTGGGTGTTTTGATGAAAAATGTGATGAAGTGGGTGAAAGAAGAAATGGTTCGTATGCTCCCGGTCTTCGTTTTTTTCTTTGTGATATTTAGTCTGGTTGATATCTCGCGCATACTCTTGCATAGCGCAACTGAGGCAGCGTACAGCTTTGTTGTGATTTTCATGGCAGCTTTAGTGATGGCCAAAGTGGTGCTGATCTCGAACATCTTGCCTTTTATCGATTTTTTCAAAGAAAAGCCTTTGATTTACAGTACCTTATGGAAGACAGGTATCTATGTAGTATGCAGTATCTTTGTGCGCGTTCTTGAACGCATCCTACCCCTAATTTTTGAAGATAAAGGCATGATTGTAGTTGATGAAGGGATAGTCACTGAGCTAGAGCGTTTACCCTTTTGGATCTCACAAGCCTGGATTTTTGTGCTGTTGTTGGTATTTGTAGCCTGGCAAGAGCTAGTAAAAGCTGTGGGCAGCGACAAGGTGCACAAGTTGTTTTTCGGCAGATAAAACGATTCGTTTTCTTGGCTGTGATTTGCAGATAGTTCGGCTACTGCAAACTTTTAATAAGCGATAGCCTAAGCTTAGATAGTCTTAAACAGGTAGTGATTGAAACAGTGTAATTTATGGGTCTGCATACGTTAAATCTTGATCCTCAGACGCATCGATTTTTAGAGCTTCTCCCAGGAACAACTCTTTTTGCCCAGCTGATCCGAACCGCTATAGACAATGAAACAGCGCATGTGAATCACTTTGACTACGATGATAAAAGGAGAGGGCAAGAAGGAGAGGGCAAATACTGAAATGGATAGATGCGTCGCTCTCTAAAGTATAGTTCGTTTTATAGCAATTTTTGATTTGGACTACTAGTAGAAGTGGTTGGCTTATTTCACAGGAGGCCCAGGAGGCAATCGTCCGCCTAATACTTTTTTAAGCTTTGGGCAAGACAAGAGTGGCTCGAGGTTCGTGATTCCCTCACAACCAACAATATCTAAAACGTTAAGCTCAGTGCAAGAGGCAAGCGGTTGTACGTTTGTGACCTTCTCGCAGTGACATAAGTAGAGATATTCTAAAGCAGTACAAGAAGAAAGTGGCTGCAGATCAGTAATATCATTATTCCAAGAGATATGAAGAATTTTTAGCTTTGTACAACCCGGAGCAAGCCTTTTCAGAAGTGCATCGTTCATTTTTGTAAAGGCTACATTAAGATATGTCAGATTTTTGAATTGTAGAATGACATCTACCATTTCTTCTGAAAGAGGTGATCCTCGTACGTTCAAATAATCAATATGGGGCATATATTTTAAAATTTCCTGAAGAGCCTGGGCTGTCACGAAAGGTTTTCCTATGTGACTAAGTTGTACATAAGAGACGTCTCGTGCTATTTCCTTGAGTGCTTTTGGAAAAATGAAATCACCATTTTCCTCTCTTTGCTTTAGAGCTTTTTCGATTCCGTGATTGCATTTTTGACATTTTCTTTCCAATTCAAAAACTGCGAGGCGTGCCTTAATAGTTTTTTGTAGCTCATCCACAACTGCTTTTTTGTTTTGACCAGGAGCAAAGTACTCTAAGAGTTCGTTCATCATCTTCTCATTCAATTCTGCTTCAACTTCTCTTAGTGAACGCCAGGCTACAGGGCTCCAGTCCGCCCGGTCATCCTCATCTAGGTATAACCCTACCTTATCAGTAAAGTTCACTGAATCCATAAAGTTTGCGGGTCTTTCATTTGCTTCTGCTGCATAGCCAGTAATCAGACCTACAAGCTCAGGAGGCAGTTTTGGGTTTGTGTTCACTGCTTCAAGTCCAGTTGGTGGAACCAGCTTTTTTGTGGCTGTACGAATCTCGTTGTTCTTTGGTATGCCTGCCTCTTTCAGTAAAGTCTCTAATGCTCTTTTAAAAGCCCCTTTTGACTTTTTCCATCCAGCTTGCATGCTAATTTGATGACGCTGAACAATATGCACAAATTCTTTTACCGAAATAGGAGCCTCTGTCGAAACATTCGGATCTCGAGAAAAATGAGAAGCTTTTAGATAATACTTCACACGTTCTTGATGTGGAATGGGCTTATCACCTTTTGTCCAATTATCAAAATTATCTTTCGGTCCTGTTATTGATGACATAATTAGTTATCCTTTGTTAATTGTACTCTTAATATATAGGACTATTTTTGTAAATATTTTTTACTATTGTAATGAGAGCTTACATAAATTCTAGCTCTCTGGTATGCTATTATTTTTTTGATTGTTAGGTAGTTTGGATAATGAGCTCTTTATATCAAATCGTGAGTGCAGCATTTTGTGTCATTGTGGTGGTTTCCAATATTATTTCTGCCAAAATGGTGACGCTTACTTTTTTCTTTGGAGATAGCTTCAATGTTCCTGCAGGACTAATCACCTACCCACTGACCTTTCTTTTAAGCGATCTTGTAACTGAAGTTTTTGGCGCAAAAAAAGCAAAACTCATGGTGTACATTGCTTTTACCATGTCGCTGTTAAGTTATGCCATCATCCAAGCGGCACTTTTTTTACCGCCTCATTCGGGGTACAATGATGCTTTTGGTGAAATACTAGGGACAAGTACCCTGCGTATCTTTTCATCGC
>JAHFTM010000035.1:0-6368 GCA_023269335.1 Chlamydiia bacterium | reverse complement strand
TTTCGCAGGTTGTAGATATCCAAGTGTATGCCTGGATCAAAAGCTTGACTGGTGTGCGCTTACTGTGGCTACGTAATAATGCTTCTACTTGCATCTCACAGCTTGTCGACACGCTGCTGATCGATCTCATCTTTTTATATTGGGGCCTAGGTATGGCAATGGGTGATGTGATCCCGATCATCTTGTTTTCTTTTGCCTATAAGGCATGCTTTAGTGTGGCAAATACACCACTGTTTTACTTGTGTCTCTTTTTAGTGAAAAAGTGGGAGGCTATTAATCACAGTAAAGCTTCCAGCATTTGTTCGACAGAAGAGAGTGTTATTCGATCTGCTGGATGATATCTGAGAAGGCTAAAAATTATTTTCTGAAGACTCTCATTTTTTGAAAGAATTTTCTTGGTACATAACTCTGAAAAAGGCTTTTCGATAGCTTCTTGAATGCCTTCTTGAATTTCTTTCTTCGTTGTAATTATAAAGTCATTTTCTTGAAAAGAATATCCGAGATTATTCATTTGATCAGCATTTATCCAGTTGAAACAAGCAATCATTTTTTGTTCCCACGGGATAGGGCCTATAAATAGCTCATGAAGCAGAATGCCAAATGCCCAGGCATCAAGCCGATAGTGTTCTTCCGGAGTTAGCGTTACCTGTTCACTTGCAAAAAAATGAGGTTCCGTATTTTTAGTACATCCATAAACACCCCAAGAAAATACAAAAGTGACTTCAGGATGCTTATCCGTAACTATATAAGCTGCGCCCAAATCTGTCCAGATAGCTTCTACAGTAGCATCATCATGTAGTTGAAAAAGAGCATTTCCTAACTTGACATCACCATGAGCGATCTTCAATTGATGCAGGCAACAAAGCTTGCTTACAAGCTGAATAGCACAGCTTAATTTTTGCCGATCGTTTACTTGCTGCAATCCTTGTATAACGTCTACAAGAGATCCTTGGTAGTCTTTGTAGATAGCACCAATATAGTTATAGTTATTCTCATCTACAAAAGTCTCTGGATCTTCTTGTCGGTAAGATAAAGGATCCAAAACAGGCATTTGACTGCCAGCTGGCAACGTCTTTTTAATTTTATCTAGCAAAGTCATCTCTTTAACCACCGTTTCAACAGCCTCTGTTGCTAAGGGCTTATTCTGCATGAACAAAGTGTGTTGAGCTTGTTTTGACTGTGAGGTTAATGAAAATGAAAAAGCACTCTGATATGATTTGTAGGTGCCTTCAGTGATATATTTGCAAGCATTTTCGCTGTTGGAAATAATAGTGACAAGTGAACTTGTTGGATCAAACTGAATGTCATGTGAAAATCCATAATGCAAACTTGAAAAATATTGAACGTTAGCTTCTGGGTCGCTTTTTAGCTGCATGACACAAAAGGCTGCCAGCTGCCAGGCATCTTGTGAAGCCACAGGATTCTTTTCAAAATGAGCTGAACCAATCAGTGTAAAAATGTTCAAGATATGCTGAAAAAATTCACGGGCAGGATGTGCAATAGGTTCATTTGCAATGCTTGTTGCTGCCTCAATCAGTTTGTTGGCTTCTCTTTTCGTAAATGGTTCGCATTCACCTTCTTCATCAAATTTCAAAAGGAGGGTGTCAAGTTCGTCTTTTTTCTTTGCATTCCCAGATCTCATGTAGTCTTCTACCAAGAGTTTAAGCGTATTTTTGCACTCAATTTCAATAGGCTTTGCTTCTTTGATTAATAAAAGGAGTTCTTGTGCACATGTTTCAAGTGAGATTCTTGTTTTTGGATCATATCTGAGAAGCCCAAAAAGCATGTGGTGAATATTTTCTGAAAAAGTGCGTTCACTTCTTTTTTTCTTTAAAAGAGCATTGAGTGGTTCTTCAATAGTTTGATAAATCGATTGTCGCACTAGGTTTTGATTATTAGTCAATAATGCTGTATTTTTATGTGATTTCTTTTTCGTAAAGTCATTAAAATAAGTATCCGTAATATAAGATGCCCATGGTACCTTTTCAAGATGGTTCCAAAGCTGAAAAAGCACACAACCAAGTGCCCATACATCAAGCTCTTTGTACGCTTCAATGGAGGTACTTGTGAAACCTTCTCTTCCATAGTGCTGAGGGTCGGTGAACTCAATTGAGCCATAGTAACCCCATTTAAAGACATAAGAAGGTGTGCCCCCATTTTCAAAACTAAAGGCCAGATCAAAATCAGTCAAAGCTCCTTTAGTTCCCAGTTCTGTGCCGTCAGTAGAGAAAAGTGCATTGGCAGGCTTGATGTCGCCATTAATGATATTTTGTGCGTGCAGCTGAATAAGACCGTGAACAAGATCCTTCATAATGATGAGTTTTTCAAGATTAGAGACGGCTATAACATCTTGAATTATCTTGGTGAGATCCGCTTGATAGCCTTCAAAAACAGCAAAAATCTCAACAGGGAGAGTTGTTTTTACGTCCCCTTCTTGTATTGTTTCATACCTATCAAGAGCAAATTCCAAAGAACAAATACCAACGGTTGGACAAGTAATTTTCTTTTGTTGATTGAGCCCGCTATGAGCTCTTGCCACCTGATGAAGATGAGTTGTGCTCATTTCAACGTGAGCAAAAACAGCATTTTTTGCTGGAGCACTATGGACGTCAAGATTTAAGAGGGCACTGCTGACAACTCGTTTATAGGTGCTTTTTTCGTTGATCTTGGCAAGCTTTGCGTCGGCAACTACAGCAATTTGTCTTTTTTCTTTACAGTAGATGAGAGAACGTGGAAAAGTCATTGATTGCTTAACAAACGTACAGGGTACAGAGCTCGGTATTTCTTCTAAATACTTAATGCAGGTGGCTGTACGCAGAGCCTCATAAGGGGTCATTTTCTCTTTTTCAAAATCAGCTGCCAGTATCTTAGTTGCCAGAGTGGCAATTTTATGTACTGTAGCTTTCATTCCCTGACCTTTTAAATCTTCAGGAGTCGTATCTGATGCTATATTATTTACGATGGCAGCAATTCCATTTCTCTCACTATTAGGCTTATTTTGATTACTGTTTAAATAGCGCAAAAATATGTCGGTGGTAAAAGTTTCATTAGAAAATGGTTCTGGAAGAGCTGCAGCTACTGGATGTAAGGCTTGAATCATAAGAGAATTATTGTATGTTTATTAATGAAGATATATCAGTGTGTTTTTATAAAACAATGCCAGATTTAATGGTATTAAGTCTAGTTTTAATTATGGTTCTTGGGAAATAAGTATTACTCTGAATTTGGCTTTTCCGCTCATCATCAAATCATAAGCTTCTTGTCTGACGATAGAGGAACCGGCAAGGCCAGCCTATGATGATTGCACGCTTTGATACGAGAGAGCTAAGGTTGCTTGGGGCTTCTTACTATAACTACACGCATTGTAGCCATATTGTTCCTCATGTGTAGTTATCTTTAAAAAAGCAGATATAAAATTAAATATCAATAATAACTTGTTTACTTTAATTAAAATTTGATTATTATTCAGATTATATACTGTAATTAAAAAGTGTAAATATGGTGTGGATTATGAGTGCGGTGGAAATTATTTTCTTAGTGATAGCTGTTGCTTTTGTTGTTTTAGTTGTCTGTTTATGTAGGCTTATTTGTAGAGCCTGTAAAACGCTAAAAAAAGTAAATGAAATGATTGATGATTTGGATCATCAACCAAAAGATATTCTGAATCAGGCAAATGAGATAAGTGTGAATCTCAATAGCAAACTAAAGCGTTTAGATCCAATTTTCCGGGCAGTAGAAAATTGTGGAACAGAATGGGAGTGCAAAACTGCATTGCGAAATGAGCGATTATTTTGCAAATGCTGCAAATCGAAAGTAGCGTCGGAAGAGGTGGAGGCAACTGATTTTATACAGCTGGCCTTGATGGGTATCAATCTTTGGAAAAAAATAAAAAAAGGGGAGTGATGTATGGCTTGTAAAGAGAGAAATTCAAAAGGAGTAGTTATTGGTATTGTACTAGGTGGTGCTTTAGCAGCAGCAGCCTATATTTTAACTTCAAAAAATGGTCAAAAAATAAAGCAAAATCTTGCAGAAGGCTATGAAGAAGTAAGCAATACAGTAGAACAGTTTATCAGCAGCTTGAAAGAGACAGTGCAGACCAATTTGAGTCAAAAAATGGAAGATATTTCTGAGAAAACAAAGCAGACTCTTGACTCTGCAAAAGAGACACTGACTACCTTTGCTGATTTAGAAAGTAAAGATTTCAAACAGGGACTATTGATTGGTGGCATTGTAGGTGTAGCCTTAAGCGTTGGCGGCACTCTGGTTTTTAAGGCTAGCTTCGAAGAAAAAAACAGATTCAATGGTGTAGAACATCTTGGCTGTCAGCTTGTAAAATGGAAAAATATCGTCAAAGAAGTGATGGGCTCAGTTACTGGGGAAAGCAATTCAAAAATACATCACTTTCCAAAGCAGGAGTCACAGACACTAGATGAGCTCCTTGATTTTGCAGCAACTGGTATGAAACTTTGGAAGACAATGAAAAGTGGTCGGTAAGCAGATGTTTGGTATAGCCTCTATCAGCTTGCGTTTGAGAAAAGGGATGCGCATTGTGAAGGCGTCCTTCCTAAGTTTTATAGAGGATAATTGTTACACCAAAGCATCAGTTCTCACCTTTTATACGCTCCAATTCATTGTTCCATTTTTAGCACTACTTTTAGGTATTGCTAAGGGGTTCGGCTTTGACGCGTATTTGGAAAGCCTGATTACTCAAGTATTTCAAGAGCAAAAGGAGGTGAGTGCTCACTTCATCACGGTTGCTCTTTCAATGCTGAAAGCGACGAATGAAAGCATCATTGTGGGGATGGGCGTGCTCTTTCTTTTTTGGGCAAACATTAACCTGTTTGGTTATATAGAAAGCACGTTGAATGAGATATGGAAAATAAAAGTAAAGCGTGGTTTTCTAAGAAAATTTAGCGACTATTTAGCGATCATTATCGTCTGTCCTGTTATCTTCATCGCTTCCAGCAGCCTGACCGTCTATGTGAAAACTCAGATCACCCATCTTCAGGGTTATCCTTTGTATGAAACTCTCAGCAATGTGGTTGATCTTCTTTTTAAAATTGTGCCGCTGTTTTTGAGTTGGCTATTACTTTTTTTGATTTACTTACTCATGCCTAATACAAGGCTTCGAGTCTGGCCACGAGTCGTTGCTGCCATTATTGCCGGCACGTTGTTTCAACTGTGGCAAATCGTTTTTATTAATTTTCAGATTCAACTGTTTAACTACAGCGTTGTATATGGCACTTTTGCAATTTTTCCGCTTTTACTCATTTGGTTACAGTTTTGCTGGGTGATTATTCTGGCAGGAGCTGAAATTGCTTCTGCGATTGAAAACGTTATTTTTTATGAAAAGGAAGAGCTTAAAGAGACTAAAATAAGTTGGTTACAATTAGGGTTTTTAATTTTGTATCACTGTTTTGAGGCTTTTTACACAAGTCAAGAGCCTTTGAGTGATACTCAAATCGCACAAAAATTGAATATCCCTTTGGACACTACACGAACCATTCTTGAAACTTTAAGTCAGGGAAAAATTCTTGCTGTCCTCGAGCTAAAAAATGGAGCTCATGGTTATTTACCGCTGTCAGATCCACAACATTTTACGCTTAAAAAAATTCGTGATGTTCTTTCAGAAAGTAGCTTGTCGAAGATCTCTGTCAAAGACTCAGAGCCGTTGAAAAAAATTTCATCTATTCTAGCAAGCCTTGATCAAGCAGAAGAAAGTATGGCTGCCAATATTCGCTTTGCAACTCTATTCGCATCTTGATTATCATCTCTTAAAAAATTGAGGTGGTTATGAGAGACGCAAGAGAAAAGGAGATGACCGTTTCATCTTTGCACATCTACCCAGTAAAGTCTTGTAAAGGGATTACGCTTTCAAAGATGGAAATTGGGCCAAAAGGACCGGTAGATGATAGAAGATGGATGTTTGTGGATGATACAGGTCGTTTTTTAAGCCAGCGTCAGCATCCCAAGATGTGTTTTATCGAAGCAGAGCTTCAAAGTGCTCAGTTGATTATCCGCTCAAAACGGTTGCCGCCCCTCATAGTCAAAAGAGGCAAAAAAGAGAATCAAAAGATGCGTCAGGTAACAATCTGGAAAGATAGTCTTGAAGTGTATGACATGGGAAATAATGCTACTGAGTGGGCCTCTGATTTTTTTGGTTTTCCTGCACATCTTGTTTTTATTCCCGAAGATATTCATAGAAAAATAGATCCACAATATGCTCTTAAAGATACTGATGAGGTAAGCTTTACGGATGGATATCCTGTTTTAATTATCTCGGAGGCATCACTTGGCGATTTGAATTTGCGTCTTGAAAATCCGGTGCCGATGAATCGCTTTCGTCCCAGCATAGTGATTTCTGGATG
>JAHFTM010000244.1 GCA_023269335.1 Chlamydiia bacterium | reverse complement strand
AAGACTATTTTAAAAATATACCTTGACTCATCTGAAAAACTCAAAAAAACAGTAGCTAGGTGAAAATTGATAGCTAAAATTTATAAAGTCGTGTATACTTGGCACTTCGTTAATTAGTTTGTAGTTTGTGCTAATAAAACAAAGATCCCAACGGAGGGAATAATGAGTTTTCTAGACGGTATTTCAAGCTTTGCAAATTCAGCATATAATGCAGCGAGCCAAGCTGCAGCAGCAGCGGCTAGTGTAGCACAAAGTGCGGCAATTCAAGCAGCAGGAGCAGTAGGCGCAGCAGCCCAGAGTGTAGCAAACTCTGCCCAGGATTATGCACGCTCACACACATCTAACGCAGAGCCAGCTCATAGTCCATCATCCTCCAAAGCTTCTGTTGACGAGCCTGCACGTACAAGCTCTTCTCAAGTACCTCCGCACCTAAAAAATGTTCAAGAAGCAGAGCTTGATTCCGACTCTGACGACGAAGATAAAGACTCCGTAAACTCAGATGGCAAAAATGCAGCTCAACAGCAATCAAAAAGCTGGTCACCTTACCAACCACTGCCGAAAAATGCATCCATTGGTGTAGCCTTCGAAGCTTTAAAAAATGATGCTTTGTATACTGCACAGCAAAAAATGGAAGCAGAGCTAAAAAAACTTAAAACGATTGAAGCTGAAGTGAACCTTTTAGGTGATATTCTAGATAAGGTGAATGCACTTTCTGAGGCTCAAGAAGTAACTGCTGCTGCAGATGACAAAGGCGGCTTTGACTGCACGAATGACCTAGAACTACAGCAATTGATGGCAAATGGCCGCAGTAGTGGTCTGGAAATTCCAGAGAAGACCAAGTTTACAAAGCGTGAAAAAGATCTGTTAATCAAGCAAATCGAAAGAAAAACACGTGAACAAGAAAGAATGCTAAAAGAGCAAACTTCAAAGATTGAAGAGAGCAAAACGATGCTCAACGAGTTCATCTCTATTCTTAAAGCTTGTGCTGATAAAATCCTCGAAGCAATTAAGAAAATTCTTCAGAACATCAAGCAGTAAAATATCCCTTACTTATGTGTGCAAGTAGTCCATCGATTACTTGCACTGTCATTTCATCTATATCATATTCCGTAACTTTTTTATCTTAGCCATCTTATTAGAAAACTCTTGTTTCTAAATGAGCGAGAATCTATAAATGTGAGGCATGAAATAAGAGGTTACTAATATGGGTATAGGTCAAGTCTCCAGAAATAGCTCTGCCGGACCGCTGTGGGAGCCAATAGAACAGGCACAAGATAAGCCTGCTTCTTCACACTTTGATGCAGCAGATGCAAACACTGACGCAAGTGTAGCAGACCAGCAAAGCGAAACAAATCCACCTACCTCCATACCAAAGCCTTTTACTCAACATCCATCGAAACAAGTCACAGCTTCTGCGAAAAAAACTCAAGAGCTTGAAGAGCTTGCTCTTCTTTTTTCTCAAAATAAAATTGATATCGACTCGCTTTTGCCAAAGCTTCTCTCACTCCTCTGCAAACATCATACTGACTGGATGAGCGTGCAAAAAAAACTGATCCTCGCAGAAGAGCGCTGGTCCGATGCACAAGATGATAAGCAGCTTCAGCTCCAAGAGCGGGTCATTGATGAAAAGCAAACAGTGCAAACCTTCAACAAAGTGCAAAAAGGTGTTGCTGCGGGTGGTTTTGCATTCTCTGCATGCGCTGCTTTTTCTGGCGCAGTTGCTACAGGGCCGCTTGCAGCAGTTGGCGCAGTAGTTGGCGTTGGTTATGGCCTCTTTTTAACAATTGATACGTTATGTGATGATTTTGTAAAAAAACAGGTAGCAAGCTTCATCGCTCAAGGCGATAAAGAATCGGAGGCTAACTGGCTTTCACGCATTGAGCTTTTTGTAAACCTCTCTACGTTTGCTTTAGGCTGCGGCTTTAATTCAGCAGGCGCTATCAACATTGGCATGCAAGTTGTAAAAATAGCTACAGGAGTTGTTAAAGGCACACTAGATGATCGCTTAAGACAGCTTCAGGGTGATCTTCAAGAACTTAATTTTACCTGTGAACAGTCAGACACTCGAAAAGAAGAGTTCAGAGAACAGCTGATGTCCATGATGAAAGACATTCATTATTTTTATGAAATCTACAAAAAAGTCCTTGATAATCAAAATCAAACTGCAAAAACTATTTTAAGATAAAAGACAGGAGTATCATATGTCAGCAAATCTCGGTTCAAGTACAACTTCAGTCCACAAAGAACCATTGCCAGTGGAAGCTCATGGAGTAGCTGCACCTGTCGTTGAAAGCTCAGCACACACTCACTTATCACCTTCAGAATCTCTTGAGAACATTATTCGTGCAGTCAACCTCCTTCTCATTAATCTGAGCGCGAGAAAACTGAACTCTCTTTATAAATTATTTGATCTTATTGACAAAGAACATGAAGAAGCTGTTGCAGCGCATGTGGGCACCTATCGCGACCGCACTGTGTTTTGGATACAAATGGCAACCTGTGGCCTTCAAGGCTTTTCTGCTGTAGCAACAGTAGCACCGCAACTCTGCCCACCGGCAGCTGACGGTATTAACTCGCTGACTAATGGACTCTTTGGCATTAGACCAATTAACCTGACACGCTTTCTTGAAAAAAATGCTGCTGGTGAGATGATCTACAACTTTAATGAAGTTGCAAAAGCAGCTCATGAGGTGTTGAGCGTTCCACCGCAAGTTACTCAGGCCCTAGCGGGCCTTAGCGAACAGTCTACGAAGGGAAATCAGACAGAGAAGCAATCGCTGATGGAACGTCTTTCAGCAATCCTAGGTCAAAGACGCCAAGAGTGTACGCAAGAAATTGCTAAAGAAGAAGAAGCTCGTAGAAACTACCAGCAAGCTGTACAAAAAGAAGACCAAGTTCGTCAAAGCATTGCTACTCGCTAAAATACGAACCTTTTTCACCACAAAGTGCATAGAATACTCTGTGAACTTTGTGGTAAACTCCTTAAACGACAACTTGTAAATAAGCTGACGTTTTGCCCCAACAAAACTCCACTTCAAATTCTTTTGTCACCAAAATATGCCCTTGAGTTGATTTTTCTAAATATTCATCTAAGGCGTAGCTGATGGTAACAATGCGTACTCCACTTTTCAGCTGACTCATTTTTTTGGCAAGAATCTGAATGTCTTGCTCACTTAAAAGCGTTCCATACAAATAAAGTACTGTCGCCTCATGAAAATCTGCCTCTTTCATATCAATCAGTCGAAATGAAAGCCTTTCCAGGCTCTTATCCCCAGCCTTTTGAAAATGCAACTTCAGCTGATTTGCACGAGCTACAAAGAGTGGATTGTATTCAATCGCAACCGTTTTACATTTTTTAAAGTGGGCAAGCC
>JAHFTM010000034.1:5244-10538 GCA_023269335.1 Chlamydiia bacterium | reverse complement strand
TTTTTTCCCTTTCAGCTCTGAAAAGGCATTCCAAATTGTGCTGCCTACATTTTTTATTTTTTGAGTCAAACTTGTAGGCTCTACTTTCAGCCCTGCACTTTTTTCTGGATGACTGTTAACAGTCTGTAAGTTCGCATAATTACAATATTGTGCTCTATATAAATAATCAAATTGACCAAGTGAGGCCATAATGCACCTTGTATTACTTAAGTAAGAAATTGCAAAAACTGTATAACAAAAACTCCTTCTCGGCAAGAATCAAAGTCTTCTTGAACTACTAGGCTGAAACAAATCGCTTAAAAAGTCCCGATTTTTGTCTCTGAAGTTCCAGAAACGTTTCAACCTGTTTTGATTGTTAGAGCAGAAATAGGAGTGGTTGTTTTTGTTCCAGGCCCAACCCCATTCATTTAAGTTATGCAGTTATGCAGGCCCGACCCCATTTCTGCTAACCGCTTGCTAAATTACGATTTTTGAAGACAAGGTCAAACTCCGCTTTCACAAGCTCAAAGCCTTGACTATCAAGAAATTCGCGAAGACGTGGATCATTATAATTATCTTCTACAGTAATGAAGTCAATTTGATATTTTTTGAAATCGATGCTCTGAAGAATTTCAAGCTCACCACCTTCTGTATCAATGCTTAAATAGTCCACATGTGGCATTTGATACTGCTCGAGTAGATCTGTAAGGCGATAGCTTGGAACTTTGATTACTTCACTATTGGCCGGCATTTGCTTTTCTTCTGACCAGCCCACTTCGTTTGAGATTCGCTCCAAGTGACGTGGATCATAAAGAGAAAGAACACCGCTTAACATAGGACTAGGGCCGCCTACGTTTAAAAACTCTACTGTCCCCGCTTGCGGAGCTATGCAACCCTGAACACATACACACGTTCTATTTTTTTTCAGCTGTTCAAAATAAACTGGCATAGGCTCAATGCAAATCCCTTTCCAGCCACGCTCCTGCTCAAAAAAGTAGCTATTGCTCAACGTTATCCCATCATAGGCGCCAAATTCTACAAATACACCATCTCGCTTATCATGAAAAAAGGTCTCATTCAAATATTTATCTTGACCGATCTGACTGTGATAGTCACCAAAAAGCGGTTGACAAACTGCAAGAATCACTACTACTAAACTAAAACGCATACGCATCTCCAATGTAGTTTTATTTGTCGACATACTTGTAAAAATAGTAGGGACTAGAAATACTCTCTTCTGTCAAAAGTAGTCCCTCCCCCTCTTTTGCAATCTGCATAGCCCAATCTGTATCCTCACCATAGGAACTATCAGGAAAAAGAAACTGGGAAGCTACTTGCCTCTTTATCGTATTAAGATGGTTAGGCGGACGAAAATAGGTACCATTTTCCTGAAAATAATGGTTATAACGTAATGAGTGGATAAAAGTTGCCGGTGCCTGTCCATTAAAGGTGATAATGCCTACTAAGCTTATACAATCAGGCATGTTTTTCAGCTTCTCTGTCATCATCTGGATGTAGTGATCATGAACGTCATCATCATCATCAATGAAGTTGATATATCGACCTTTGGCCTGCCGAACGAGCTCATTTCTTTTAAAGCCTATTGTGTGCTCTTTGTTATCTTTAAATGAAAGAATCTCAATATCATCTGCAAGACCTACTTCTTGAATCTGCTTGGAAAGCTTTCCATAGAGCCCGTTAAACTGCTCGCTTCTCTCGTCGAGGGTGCAGATAAGAATACTCCATTTTTTTGGAAACAAAGTAGTGAGCAGCTTGTCATCGAGTGCAAATGTGCTCTTTCGTCTCTCATTAAAAAGCACTTCATCTTCTTTTTGAATTTGACCTCTATTATTTTCATCTCGATATGTGAAAATGGTTTGTTTGACCATCATCTCTTTTGACAATATGCGTGAGACACAAGTAAATTCCTTATCGTACATACTTGTTTGATACAACGGTTGAAAGAGGTAGCCGAAGCGCTCATAGTACTTCCTGCCAACAATGGGAGCTGCGTTTACAGCTCTTTTTTTATCTAATAAAAAATGAAGCACCCCATCGTAATCGGCAAAATTCTTTTGCATCTCTTGAAGTATCGCTTTATCAAACTGTGGAAGAGCCGGTATGAGCGTATCATCGGCAACAAGCACGAAATCAAATTTTTTTCCGAAGCCCTCCAGTGCTTGATTATAAGCCTCTGGCTTGGATGTACAATCTGTAAAACGCAAAGTAAGGTTTGGGTATTGCTCAGCCTGTTTTTTAGTTTCAGCACAACTCATGCTCAAATCGTTTGCCCGACAGCTGACAAGAATATGATAAGGAACTTCGTTAGACAGCATCTGATAGTAGGCATCAAGCGTTTTAAAAAGTTGTTCTGGCGGCCCTTCAGTATACAACAAGATGATGAATCTTCCTTTTACTCGATGAATGTAAGCTGTTTTGTCACCACCGAAATGGTAGTCTGCTCGAGAGCGATAAATGGTCGTTTTATCAGTTATTTCTTGACGATCCCAATGAATGTGAAACGGGCAGGCTTTTCCATCGACTGTTAAATCGGTCCATCCTTGGCTATTAAAGGTCAACTTTTCAGCATTGGCAAAAATGCTGAAAAGTGTTTGGTCATGCCTCGCAGCACCAAAGCCAAGCCTTGCTGAGCCATCGTCTGTAAAAAGAGTTAAATCAGAGGCTAGTTGATACACAGGTAAAACATAGCTTTCATACAGCTTTCTCGAAACACCTTGAAAGCCAGCATCAATCATAAAGCTATTTGGCTGTAAAAGAACCTTCTGCTTTTCTTGTGAAAATTTTGAAAGCACCTTCTCAACAACAGGCTTTGTGATTCTCTCCTCAATAGGAAAAGGAATCTGCATAAGGTAGTAACCGGTTTCTTGAATGTGTTTGAAAAGTGTGTCTGGTGAGCGAAGTATCAATGTGCCGGAGTCGAGATACAAAAAATAGGGAAACATCTCAAGTGACGCTTTCATGACTACTGGCTTCCAAGCAAACGATCCACGCACCGAGCGGCCTGAAGCATCTGTTTGCACGTACTTGCAGATATCCGGGTGCACCTGTTCGATGGGATAAACTTTGGTCTTTTCAATGGTGAGAAGCTCATCTTTTTGTTCTTGGGTAAGACCCAAGTCAAAAACTGCAATCTCATCTAAATGCTCAAAGTCGTTTTTATGAATGCTGCCGATCAGCTGCATAAGCATGCCAAAATGACGCTCATCTGCTGCAGTGCTGTAGTAATGAAATACTTTTGACGGATGTGCGTTTTGATTTGCGATGAGCGGTACCTCATTAAGCAGTAGCACACCAAAAAAAATAAAGAGATGAACTAATCTTCTCATGCCAGCCTTACTCGTTCCAAGGTGGCCATTGTAGCGAACGAAATGTTTACTTCAAATTCAAAATTTGTTATCCAGTCAGCTCTATTTCTTCCAAGCGAGATTACTCATGCAAAAGCGGAGTACATTAGCTCTCTAGAATTTTAGGTATGGCAAGGTAATCATCACCTTTTTTGTCTGCACGAATCAAGGCGCTGGTCAACCTGTTTTGTTTGGTATGTGGCTACAGTGAAGCGTAGGAACTGCTTCAACTGCTAAAAAAACCATCTGGCATAAAGAAAGCAGAGAAAGCAAATAGGACAACGGTCTCTTCATATTCATCTTTTAAACTAAATTTTATACTGGGTGATTTTACTCATGTCACTAAAAATGTACACTATAAAACGGAAAAAATGTATAATTTCTCTTTTTAACCCCTCTTTCTGCTCTTTAGCCTACCTTTTCCGGCCCTATAGAGTTTAAGAATCAACTTTAAGAGATATATAATGGATACTAACAATCTAAAATTTGAAGAGATGAATTTGGCCTCGGAACTGATGCAGGCTATACAGAGCATGGGCTTTGAAAAAGCATCTCCTATTCAGTCACTTACAATTCCTTTGATCATGGAAGGCCATGATGTCATTGGCCAAGCACAAACCGGAACAGGCAAGACCTGTGCCTTCGGCATACCAATGATCCAAAAACTAATCTCCGAAAAACAAGATCCAGCTAAACCAGTTCAAGGCCTCATCTTGTGCCCTACTCGCGAGCTTGCAGTTCAAGTCTCTGAAGAACTGAATAGATTGTTGAAATTTAAGCCTGGCATGAAAGTGCTACCCATCTATGGTGGCCAGCCAATCGAACATCAGCTGAAAGCACTACGAATGATGCGTCCACAAATTATTGTAGGAACGCCAGGCCGCGTCTACGATCATATTGAACGTAAAACTCTGAATCTTGCTTCCATCAAGATGCTTGTTCTTGATGAAGCAGACGAAATGCTGAACATGGGCTTTAGAGATGCTATTGAAGAAATTTTGGAACATATCCAAGATGATGCTCAGACAGTCTTTTTCTCAGCAACTATGGCCAAAGACATCTTACAATTAACCAAAAAATATCAAACTAATCCGAAACATGTTCAGGTTGCACATACACAACTTACAGTGCCGCAAATTGAGCAGTTTTACCTTGAAGTAGGCTATGATAGAAAACTTGAAGCTATTTGCCGTGTGTTAGATCTTCACCACGTTAAATTGTCAGTTGTCTTTTGCAACACAAAGCGCAGAGTCGATGAAGTGGTAGAACAGCTGCAAAGACGTGGCTACTTTGCCGGCGCCTTGCATGGTGATCTGAAGCAAAAAGAGCGTGACCGTGTGATGGGTAATTTTCGTAAAGGGGCCCTTGAAATTTTAGTAGCCACTGACATTGCAGCCCGTGGCATTGATGTAGATGATATAGAAGCAGTCTACAACCTTGACCTGCCTTATGACGAAGAAGACTACGTCCACAGGATTGGTAGAACAGGCCGTGTAGGTCGTAAAGGAAAATCTTTTACTTTTGTAGTTGGCCGTGAGATCCACAACTTAAAGCGCATAGCGAAGTTTACCAACAGCAAAATCACCTTAATGAAAATGCCAACGGCAAGTGATGTAGAAGAGACAAAAATCACGCAGATGCTAGACAAGATCAAAACGCAAATTAAAGATGGGCATTTAGACCGTTATGAGCAGATGATTGAGAAAATGCTCGATGACACAACGACAACTCTTGCTGTAGCAGCAGCTTTACTGAGAATGTCGTTTGACGTGAAGAAAGCGCCAAATGCAGAAGCAGAAGAGCCTAAAATGCAAAGAGAAAAACAGCATTTTGCACCAAAACATCGTGGTGGTGATCGTGGTGATCGTGGTGATCGTGGTGACCGTGATCGTAGTGATCGCCCGCCACAAAAGCGTGCATACGGCCAAGGCAATGGTGGAGGCGAACGCT
>JAHFTM010000034.1:0-5234 GCA_023269335.1 Chlamydiia bacterium | reverse complement strand
AAAAGTAAGCCATCGTTCCGTAAAAAATCTTTCACATAGACACAACTCAAACGCACCACATCTTCAACTTGTGGTGCAGCTTTAGCCCGGGCAGGAGACTGCCCGAAATTTTTGACTCACCTACACTATTATTTTCTCTATACTTTCTCTAAGACAGCTTTTAAGCCATACATCAATGAATACTCGAGCTTGTCTGTGGTGCTATAATAAGTAATGTTTTATAAGGACGTTGGAGGGAGCCATGATTGATATTAGCCTTGAGACCTTTCGCGATGCTGCACAAAAAATTGCTGATAAAGCTCTCTACACCCCCCTTGTGTTCTTACCCACTCATACGACCCTCCACGGTAATCCTATCTACTTAAAGGCAGAAAGCCTACAGCCAACTGGCGCCTTTAAAATGAGAGGTGCCACCTATTTTTTATCGCTTCACACGGAAGAAGAAAAAAAGCGCGGGGTCATTACCTATTCTACAGGCAACCACGCAAAAGCTGTGGCCTATGCAGCAAAACTTCTGGGGGTGAAAGCAACGATTGTCATGTCACCTGATGCACCAGAATTTAAAATAGCTGCCGTAAAAAGCTATGGTGCAGAGGTAATCATGACAGAGCCACTCTCCGATGTAAGACAGCAGGTAGCAGAAGAGCTTTCGCGCACAAAAGGCTACTATATTGTCCCTCCATACGATCATCCTGAAATCATTGCAGGACAAGGAACCATAGGGCTTGAAATTTTAGAAAAAATAGATCCGGCTGCTGTTTTTGTTCCCGTTGGCGGAGGTGGGCTCATTGCGGGTATTGCCATGTGCATAAAGAAACTAAATAGCACCATTAAAATTATTGGCGTTGAGCCAGAGCTTGAAAATGATGGGTATCAGTCATTTCACTCAGGAAAACTTGTTTATCTAAAAAAAGCAAGCCCTAGTATAGCTGACGCGATTAAAGTTCTTTCCCTGGGGAACATGACCTTTCCGCTAATTCAAAACTATGTCGATGATATGGTGACTGTCAGTGAAGAACAAATAAGAGAAAGTGCTCTTCTTTCCTTTGATATGGCTCATCTTCTTGTAGAGCCTGCCGGAGCCTTAGGTCTTGCAGCAGCTTTAAGCTACCCTATCCCCTTCGCCTCTCAAAAACCTGTCATTGCCATAGCAAGTGGTGGCAACACTACTTTGCCATATCTGTATAATCTTTCCAAAAAATAAACTCTTTTTTAAAAATTTTCATGACAAAAAGTCAGTCATATGAGATGTACTGTTTTAGGAGATATTCTTATGCAAAAATCAACAAATGATTTGCTACTCAGCCTCATTGTACTAAGCGCTATTGCAGCTCTTTTACTTTACAACTTTACAAAGCCTTTTCTTACCTCTAAAGAAGAGATCAGCTCTCCCATAACTACAAGTAAAGTTGAAATACCAAAACTTGTTTTATCTGATGCTGAATGGAAACAGCGCCTCACCCCCCTACAATTTGAGATCATGCGTCAAGGCAAAAGTGAACCTGCTTTCTCAGGTAAATATGTTGCTTTTTCTGAAAATGGCACTTACCTCTGCTCAGCTTGCGCTCTGCCTCTCTTCTCTTCTGTTGACAAGTCTCTTGAAAAAACCGGCTGGCCCACATTCACGAAGCCTATCGACGGAAAAAATATCATTTTAAAAAAGGAAAGCTCTTTTCTTGGCGACGGCAAAATTATCGTCTATTGCGCACTTTGCGACTCACATCTAGGGCATATCGAAGACAACGCAAACAAGCCTCGAGAGCCTCTTTTTAGCATCAATTCTGCTGCTCTGAATTTCATTCCAGCTCCAGCTTCACCTCAAGCCCCATCACAAGTTCCCTCTACACAATCTATCGGCAAATAATCGCGCGTTTGCAGATGGCATCGCTCTTTTTCTCGATCTCTGTCTCTAATTGATTTCAAACAAACCAATAATGAAAATTATCGGACTTCTCAAACAAGAAAATCATATTGTATAAATACTGTTTTCCAGATAATTTAGTATTCTTAAATAAATTGTTGCCAATTTCTACTATAGATGGCAAATAAAAGGAGGTAGTTATGTACCCCACACAAGCAGCAGGTTTTATACCAGCATCCAATGTGATAATCCCTTATGTACTCAAACCACTAGTGGAAGCTGAAGAAAATATAGAGCTGTTCGCCAATCAACAAACAAGATCCGATATCTTTTCTCTTTTCACCCCTTCTTCTTTACCTGCTCAAGAGTACACACAAAAAGAGCCACAAGAAAGCTCTGTGCAAGAGGCTGAAGAATTTGATTCCCTTCTTGAAATCATTCAAAACCAAACCCTTACCCTTGCACAAAAAAACATGCGTTTTGCATGCCAGTTGAAAAACAGACAGCTTAGCTGTTTCAAAAAAATTCAACTTCTCACTGAATTTACGACAAAAAACCTGACTTTGGCTATCGGCTCAGCCAATGATGGTCTGCCAATAGATAATGAAGCGGTAGCTAGAGAAAGCCTACCTTTTTATGTTCTTGAGAGCACAGCTCTGACTGCCAATGCTACTCGAGAGCATGAAAAAAGCCGTATTGATTTTGACAAAATTGTCTTACCAAAGGCTTTACAGAAAGAAATTAACAGCGACTCAAAAATGAAAGAAAAAGCTGGAATTAAAGAAATAGTTACATTACAAGACTGGGCCTGTGGCACGATTCGCAGCTTTAATGTTCAACTATCTGATCCTATACCATCCTTATGTGCAGACTCATATTCAGTCGTTACTTTTGCCCCGCTCAAAGAAGAGCTGCTACATGATCAGATGCTGGTAAAAAGGGGGCATTGGGACCCATTTTTTAAAGCAGGAACAGGCCCGAAGGTACTGCTTACCTATATCGATGATACTGAAAGTGAACAAGCTCAAGGAGGAACATCTGGTATCGTCACACAAAATGGCAAGTATGTTGTCATTCAAGACAGTACAAAAAAGAAACAGCACTGGAGCGTGGAACCAATCAGCGATGACGAAGCATCTTCTGATAGCACTCTAGCAAAAATAAAACGAACTGCAGTCAATTTTGTCATCATTCCTATAAAAGCCGTCGCTCTTCTAGGCACTGAGCCATCAAGATATGGATCACCTGGAAGATCAGTAGGCAGTAGCAGCATAGCTTTATCGAAGGCAGGAATTGGCAGGAAAGAAGCCTCTCGACAAACGTATACTACAATCCGTGTACCTGGACCACATAAAGTAGATGCTGAAGGTACAGTTCACGTTCAGGTGCACACAGTTCCCATTGATGTAGGCGGCCTTCAGACAAAAGCAGATCTCCAACGTTATATGAAAAGACTTGGAAAAATAGTACTTAAGCTTATAGAAATTAAGCCTCTAGAAACAGTTGCAGATCAAGTTACAGCTGCAATTCAAGACAAACCATTAGCCACAAAAACTGTGACCAACCTAACGTCTCTTGCAGCACCAAAAGCAGTTATAAGCATATCTTCTACCGATGCAGACACCAAACCTGCCTCAACTGAACAAAAAAAAGCTGACTTCAAAAAACCTGAACTCATCCAACACATAGAATCACTTTTTAACTTTATAAAAGATCGATTTCGCTCCTTTTTTCTGTAAAGCCAACTTTCATTCTCAACTTTCTTCAGATTGTTTCGGTATAGGACTATCCTATTCTCGCGTCATGTTTCGTTAATTTTTATATTTTGTCGCAAATATGCAAATCAGGTAAGGCAGCACGTAAATTGTTTTTTTCAGTTTCGCTGACTTTGCAGTTACAAAGATATAAAAACTTGAGATGAGTGCAAGCAATGAGGGGTTTTAAGTTGATGATTTGCTCACATTCAGAAAGGTCCAACTCATGTAGTTGAGCGCAAGAAGCAAGTGGTCCTAGATCAGTGATTTTTTTGCAACCCACAAGCAGTAATCTTTTCAGTTGAACCCAAGAAGCAACTGGTTTCAAGTCAGTGATCTCTTCGCATTCAGTAAGATTTACAGTGTGTAATTGAATACAAGAAGCAAGAGGGGCTAAGTCATTGATTCTTCCGCAAAAAGAAAGGTCTAAAGTTTGTAGTTGAGCGAGTACATTAAGTGGTTGTATATCTGTAAGACGATAATAACTTCTAATACATAAAGTGCGTAGTTTAGTACATGAAGCAAGTGGTGATAGGTCGGTGATGTTTATGCTTGCAGCTATACGTAAGGTGTGTAATTGAGTGCATGCTGAAATTGGCTGTAAATCTCTTATACGGAAACAGCTAGAAATATTCAAAACCTGTAGTTGTTTCAGGAAGGCAATTGGTCTTAAATGAGTCATTTTCTTGTTATCTGATATATTCAGTTTTACAAGATTTGGATGGCGCTTCAATTGTTGTAAAAGTCGATTATTCATCCCAGTATTTTCTAAGTTCAGATCATATAAATTCAGGAATTGAGAAAGCTTCTCCAGCACTTCTTGAGATAATTTATTTCCTGATAGATCAAGCGATCTAAGCTGTGGCATCTTTGTACAGATTGCTTGGACAGCTTCTTCAGATAATGAACTAGTTAAAACTGAAAGATCTAATTGAGCGACATCTGCCAGTGTTACTGCTTTAAGCGTATGCGGAAAAACAAAAGATGTCTGTGTAAAAGCTTCTCGGATTACTTTTCCCACCTCTTCTGTTTTTTCCAGCTCTTTTAAGGCTTCTTGCTGATTATCGCTGCAGTCAGATGCAAGCATTTTTACAAGCGGCTCAAAAGCACGTTTTTTCTCTGGTTGTTCCAAAAAGTTACAAATCAAACCGATAAGGGGAAGAGGAAATTCAATTTTTTTATCTACGAGTAGAGGTTCTTGTTCAACGACAGCTTTTAATTCTTGCTCAGGTTGTACGGCAATTGCTTCTCGTTGATCTATGCTTTTTTGTGTTTGCTGCAAAGCTATTTCATTTCTAAAAAATGTACGTATACAAGCAATCGCAGGCTCAATAAGCCAAGATGGTAAGAATGTTGTCACTTTCCTTCCAAGAAAACTTCCCCAAGATTCTATGGGCTGGTTTTGGCCTGCCTCATGGTTTTGTTTGGATAAAGAAAGAAGAGAAGCTGCTTTTGAAGGTGTTAAAGATCCGGTCATAGATAAACTCCCCACATTTGGACTACTTTATATGTTGTTTGATTTTTTCTTTGAACTGTATTTTCAGCCTGCTTGATAACAAAATCTTAAAAAAATCTGCTTTCTTTTCACTGAAGTTAGTACAATGATCTCATGAATTTAA
>JAHFTM010000243.1 GCA_023269335.1 Chlamydiia bacterium | reverse complement strand
TTGCCGGAATGATAGCAAAGTATTTTGCCACGTCATTGGCAATGCTGAAGGTCGTCAAAGCGCCTCTTGTCATCAGCATCTGCTTGCCAATTTTTACAATATCTAAAAGCTTTGTCGGATTGCTGTCTAAGTCTACCATGTTGCCCGCTTCGCGAGAAGCTTGTGTGCCGGTATTCATTGCCACACCGACATCAGCTTGTGCAAGAGCTGGTGCATCATTTGTTCCATCCCCTGTCATGGCAATTAGCCTCCCGCCCTCTTGCTCTTTTTTTATTCTGGCAAGCTTCATTTCAGGGGTAGCCTCTGCAATGTAATCATCAACACCCGCTTCAGCTGCAATCGCAGCTGCAGTCAGCGGGTTATCACCCGTGATCATAATGGTTCTGATGCCCATCTTGCGCATTTCATGAAAACGTTCTTTGATGCCGCCTTTGATTACGTCTTTAAGATGAATAATACCTACAATCTTTTCGTTTTCTGAAACTAAAAGAGGCGTTCCTCCTTTATTCGAAATCGATTCAATGGCAGCCTTCAAAGACTCAGGGAAGGTACCATGAAGAGCTTCTATATGGGCTATTATGGCAGATGGAGCCCCCTTTCGAATGCTGCGGATCACTTTTTTATTAGCATCTGTGAAATCAATGCCGCTCATACGGGTTTTTGCAGAAAAGGGAATGAATAGAGAATTACTCATATCTAACGACTCAGCCCTCAAGCCAAACTCAGTTTTTGCCAGCACAACGATTGAGCGTCCTTCAGGTGTCTCATCAGAAAGAGAAGCAAGCTGGGCAATCTCGGCAAAAACTTTTTCCCCCACACCAACTACAGGCAAAAAAGCCTTGGCATAGCGATTGCCCATAGTGATAGTTCCAGTTTTATCTAAAAGAAGTAAGTCTACATCACCTGCTGCTTCCACAGCGCGCCCACTTTTTGCTACTACGTTATGACCTATCAAGCGATCCATACCGGCAATGCCTACAGCAGAAAGCAGTGCGCTGATCGTTGTAGGAATGAGGCAGACTAATAAAGCTACTAAAATTGGGAGTGTGAGTATCTGTGAAAGATCTTGTTTGGCTGCATGCTCGCTGTAAGTGCCAAACATCTTTAATGAGCTTACGGTGAGAAGAAAAATAATCGTCAGACCAGAAAGCACAATATTTAAGGCTATCTCATTAGGAGTTTTTTGCCGTTTTGCACCTTCAATCAGATGTATCATGCGATCCAGGAAACTTGCTCCTGGCTCTGATGTCACCCGGATTGTCAGCCGGTCGCTAATGATTCTTGTTCCTGCAGTGACTGCACTCCGCTCTTCACCAGTTTCACGAATGACCGGCGCCGACTCACCTGTAATGGCAGACTCATCAACAGTAGCTATCCCCTCTATCACCTCACCATCGGTGGGAATAACATCTTGAGCCTCGCACACAATAATATCACCTTTCTTTAGCTCACGTGCCAAAACGCGCACTTCTAGACCATGTTTAATTTTTCTGGCATACGCTTCTACCTGAGTCTTTCGCAAACTTGCGGCCTGTGCTTTTCCACGATTTTCTGCTGTACTTTGTGCAAAATTTGCAAAAAGAACTGTAAACCATAGCCAGAGAGCAATTTGAAGATTGAAATAAGAAACCTGTGTAGCTATAGCCTGTTCGATTGCAAAAAGGGTTGTGATGATAGCGCTGATATAGGTGACAAACATCACCGGATTTGCAAGCTGAACTTTGGGGTGTAGCATTCGAAAGCTATCGACAAGCGCTCCAAGCATTACTTTTTTATCAAAGGCGCGTAATTTAGTTTTCATTGATTTCCTTTAAAAAGAACGTCCTTCAAACATTAAAAAGTGCTCTACAATAGGACCAAGAACCTGTGCTGGAGAAAATGTCAAGGCACCAATGATCAAAATAGTTGCTAACAGCATAAGAGTAAATAAAAGCGTATCGGCAGAAAAAGTACCGGCCGATGGTGGAATCGTTTTCTTTTTTGCAACAAGCCCTGCAACAGCAAGGCTTGGCACTATAATGGCTACTCTAGCAATCAGCATCACTGCAGCAAGAGCTAAATTGTAGTACATAGTATTGGCATTCAAGCCAGCAAAAGCACTGCCGTTGTTTCCAGCGGCCGATGAAAAGGCATAGAGAATTTCAGAAAGACCATGTGGTCCAGGGTTTAATACTCCCGCAAGACCTTGAGCTAAAACGCTTGAGATACCAGCCCCTGAAAGTATCAAAACACCTTGGACAAGTACACCTACAATCACCCACTGCATTTCTTTATTTTCAATTTTTTTCCCGAAATATTCAGGTGTTCTACCAATCATCAGCCCAGATAAAAATATTGTCAGGAGCACATACATGATCATGCTGCACATACCCACGCCAATACCGCCGAAAATAAGCTCTCCTACCATAATATTGAACATGCTGACAGCACCTGCAAGAGGCGATAAGCTTGAAAGCATCACATTGACTGAACCGTTGGCTGTAGCTGTTGTAGACACAGACCACAAAAGGCTACCCGTGATGCCAAAACGAGTTTCCTTGCCCTCTAAAACGGGCATGGCTTCAAGCACAGGATTTTGTATCTGTTCTGAGTACATGGAAATCGCAAGGCCGAGAGCCCATAGGAAAAACATGACGGAAAATAAAAGCCAGGCATGTTTTTTCGAACCGACCATCCTGCCATAGGTAAAGACGAGTGATGCAGGGATAAGGAGAATAGCTAACTGTTCTAAAAAGTTAGAAAGCGGCGAAGGGTTTTCAAAAGGATGTGCAGAATTGGTGCTAAAAAAGCCGCCACCATTTGTTCCTAGTTGTTTAATAGCTATTTGTGAAGCCGCAGGTCCCTGAGGGATGATCTGCGTGGCGCCTTCTAGGGTATGGACTTCAACATACGGCGAAAAATTTTGAATGACACCGTCAGCTACTAAAGCGATAGCAAAGAGGATTGAAAGTGGTAAAAAGATATAGACAATTTGCCTGACAAGGTCGGTCCAAAAATTTCCGATAGTCTCTTGAGTCTTACGTGTAAAGCCGCGGATAAGGACGATGAGTGCACAGCCACCGGTTGCGGCGCTTAAAAAATTTTGTACGCCAAGACCAACCATTTGACTGAGATAGCTCAATGTGGTCTCTCCTGCATAGGCTTGCCAGTTAGTATTGGTGACAAAGCTAACAGCTGTATTGAAAGCCAAAGACCATTCAACTGCGGGAAAATTTTGCGGATTTAAGGGAAGTAGATGTTGAATGCGTAACAACAAAAAAAGAGCAAAGAAGCCTAACAGATTGAAAAGAAAAAGAGCTTTTGCATAGCGTTGCCAGCTCATTTCAAAAGTTGGATCGATACCGCTTATGCGATAAGTCAGTTTTTCAAGCCAGCCTAAAGCAGGCTG
>JAHFTM010000242.1 GCA_023269335.1 Chlamydiia bacterium | reverse complement strand
CAAAAAATGGAAGGCGCTGCTCTTGTAAAGCTGTTGCGCCTGCTGAGAAATAGCTGAAATAGCCGCTATCTGCTGTCTTAACACCTGCATCTCGAAAACTTTTTGGCAAAAGCACCCCTTGACCTAAGGTAGCGTTCATCGGCAAAAGCCATTGGGTGTCATGTTTTTCTATGCTTAGAGTGCTTGTAATGCCCATTTCCTCTTGTATACGCTCACAATTTTCACGATCTTCGGCTGTTTGAGGAAGTAAAATTGTATCCAGATTTTTCTTTTCTGGATCAAAATTCATAAGATAGGATGCTTGTGTTAATAGCTGTGTGGAGGCTTCTTGAGTGCCAAGATGGCTTGGACGAACAAGGCGAATGTGCACATTTGCAAAAGCTGTCTCGAATGTTGATATACTTAAATTTTTTGCTCCCTGCACTTCTTGAATAGCTTGTAGAGCTGCTTTCAAAAGATCAATTGACTTACCATTTTCGTCAACTAATGGCTTTGGGAAATCTTTGGACAGCGCGGGATCGATCTCTGGATTATAAGGGTCGGTAATTGGACTTCTCAGCTTCTCTGCAAGTGTTTTAGAGGTAAAATGAGAAGCCTCGCTTATTGCATCACTGTTATAGTAATATGAGCGGTAGTAACTATCAGTAGGTATCAGTCGGACAGGTGCTGTGATGGCAATCAATTTTTGTGTCCACCTTTGCTCTAAACCCTCTGTAGCAGAAAAAAAAACAATGGTGAGCCATACTACCGTGGCAATAACAAAAATGGAAATGACACTGATAATGGAAACAGAAAGGTATCTGAGGCGGGGGACTAGATACTTAAGAGCGATTGATAGTTCATACATGAAAAAAAGCCATGGTTAATCCTCAGCTCGACTTTGTACAAAATCGAGCATGGCTTATATATAGCTACTTTGTCTCTTTAAATTCTACATGCTCACGTACGATCGGATCAAATTTTTTTAAACTAAGACGATCTGGAGTTGTAATTTTGTTTTTAGTTGTGTAGTAGTGAAAGGTGCTCTTAGAGCTTTTCATTTTGATTTTTTCTCTCTTACTTGCCATACAAATAACCTCTAAAGTTGAAAAATAATGGTAAAATCATATGTAAAAATGGACTATTTTACCACACAAATTTCATAAATATCTGTAGGGCTCTCAGTACGTATCTATTTTTTAAAATGGCATTCGTGTTTCAGGCTCAATTGTAAAGAGCATGTCTTCTTTATTCTCTAAAAATTTTTGATAGCCAAGACCTGCAATCATAGCTCCATTATCCATGCATAAATCAAGCTTTGGCCAAAAAAGTGGTAGTGTCGTTGCTTCCTGAAGCATTCTACGAAGTTCCTTATTCTGAGTGACACCGCCTCCAAGAAAAATAGCCTTCACAGGATTTTCTTGAACAGCGAGCTGGATCTTCTCAATCACATCTTGAAAAACAGAACGTTGAAAAGCTTTTGCAATCGCTCCTTTTTCTTCAGCAAGCAATGGTGTAATCCTTTTCAAATCATTCCCACGCACCTTATAAAGTACATTTGTTTTAATCCCGCTAAATGAAAAATCAAGCGGCCTGCCCTTTACTTTGCCTGGTTTGAATTGAAGCGTATCGAGGGCTGCATCTTTTGCCAACCGTTCAATCTCAGGGCCACCAGGATAGGGGAGATCTAAAATTTTGGCGACCTTATCAAACGCCTCGCCAATTGCATCATCAACCGTTTGTCCAAGAAGTGTGTAGCTGCCAATTTTATGAATCAGTACAAGGCTTGTATGGCCGCCTGAGAGTACAACACCAAGTGAAGGAAACATAAGATTTTTTGGATCCGCCGTCATCATCGCAGCATACAGATGCGCTTCAATATGATTCACGCCAACAAGAGGAATTTTATTAGCATAAGCTAAACCCTTAGCAAATGTAATACCGATAAGTAATGCGCCTATAAGGCCGGGTCCACGCGCCACAGCAATCAGATCAACATCACTAAGTAAGCAATTTGCTTTTTCTAGCGCCTCTTGTAAAACAGCGCTGATGACATCAATGTGTCGCCTACAAGCTAGTTCGGGTACGACGCCTCCAAACTCTCTATGCAAATCAATCTGTGAGCTGATGACAAGTGAGAGAATCTCCACACCATCTCTAACCAGCGCGCAGGAAGTCTCGTCACATGTCGTCTCTAGTCCTAATACAAGCATTTTTTTTATGGAGTTATGGATGTGCAACTATTATACACAACATCAGACACTGACTTCAAGGATGTAGTAGCTCAAAAGCTGCCGCTTCATCAACAATAAAAAGTGCTGGATGCTGAGCCGTGCCTATTTTTTGTGCCGGGTATTTTTCAAAGTCCGGTTTACCGTAAAGAATTTCTTGTAACATTTTTGCTTTTGCTTTACCTGTGACCAAAACGAGAGTCTTTCTTGCTTCGTTAATTGCTCGATAGGTGAGAGTTAGGCGGTAGCAGTTTTTTTCAGATACGAAATTTGGACATACAAGGCGCACCTCTTCTTTGAGCGCCTTTGTATTTGGAAAAAGCGATGCTGTGTGGCCATCCTCACCCATACCAAGCAGCATAAGGTCAAACCTACTTTGAAAGCAGTGCTCTTGAATTTCTTTTTCATAGTCTACTGCAGCCTGATTTAAATCTTCACTATCCGCTTGCATGCGAAACTTATGCGCTTTATCAAATGGCTTTCTAGAAAAATAGTTCATAGCCATGCCATAGTTGCTTTCAGGGTCATTTGGAGCTACAGCACGCTCATCGGACCAAAAAAAATTCACCTTTGAAAAATCAAGCTCTAAGGCCTCTTTATTTTGCAGAAGCTCTTCATACATCTTCTTTGGCGTAGAGCCACCTGAAAGAGCGCATGAAAAGCTAGCATGCTCTTTGATTGCCTTAGCAGCACAGCGTACAAACTCTATAGCGGCATACAAAGCCACATAAGAATCATTTTCGACTATCAATAAGTCTCTTGACAAATCAACTGTTACTACCTTCATAAACTCATCACCACAAAAAATTGATATTATGTTACAGTATTACATTTACTAATTGATCACACCAGAAATAACAAGCAGTATAAATAAAAGAGGATAGTTATGTCAGCTGGAATTCAAAGTATTCAAATTCAAGCGAGCCCCCTACCACTAGTCGCGACAACGATGGATAAGGCTCGCACCAAAAAAAAGGCGCTTCAAAAAATAACAGCAGAGATTATTGAAAAAATTAAGGCTGTTGCCCCACAAATACAGAGCGGTGAGCTATCACTTGCAGATGGTGCAGTAAAATGTGGCATTAGCATGTGGCGCCTTGGTACTAAGTTAGATGCTTTAAATGAGGGCAGAGATCTCATAAAAATGAAGGAACGTCAAAAAATAACAGCAGAGATTATTGAAAA
>JAHFTM010000241.1 GCA_023269335.1 Chlamydiia bacterium | reverse complement strand
GAGTGGGGTGAATTTCTTCAAGAAATTAACCCACGGGGAGTAGTTTTTGAATTTTGTGTGTTAAAAAAATGAACAAGAATATTCAGCGTGCAGCACCTATTAAAAAGAGCTTTTCTTTAGTTGAAGCACTGATTGCTATGGCTCTTTTTGCACTTGTCATCAGCTCACTTTTTGCACTTTTCTTTCACAATATCCGTATTCATGAACAGCTGGAGTCTATAAGAGAGTGCTCGGAGATAACGCGTAGGGCACATGCCAGGCTCCAAGGTGTCTTTTCAAAGCTTATTTACGACATTGAAGGACGTCATTTTTTTTACACACCTTCTATAAAACAATTCTCAAACAATAAAGAGGGTCCCAGTATTGTTTTTACTTTTGATAATGGGCTTGATCGTGTCCGTGGCTTTTCTTATGATGTCATTGCAAAGCTCTATGTAGATCAAGAAGATAGACTTTCCTTGATGATTTGGCCAAATCCTGTCGATGAAAAAACAAAGCCTACAACGGTACGAAAAGAAGTTCTTCTAGAAAATGTGGAGTCGTTGAAAATCCAATTTTGGAAAGCACCCAATCTAGGAATTACAATGCCTTTAGATAAAACAGGTGAGTGGCTTGACACATGGGAGCAAGAGTTAAAAGGACATCCGACCCTTGTCAGATTAACCTTAAAATTCAGAAAAGATGTAAAAAAGCAAAAAGAAGCAAATGACAATAGTCAAGAACTTGTTTTTTGTTTTGTTACCTCAGTAGATACTATCGAAGCACTTTTACTTGAGTAAGCTATGCACCTTCTTATGACGACATTTGCCTTTTTGATGATCTTTGCCATCTTTTCCTATGCGCAATTTCAAAAATTAAGCGAGACGTCGTTTTCTGAAACGCTTTATACAGAGCGTTTTGAAGTAGAAAATGAGAATCTTGCCACTTGCTTTATGGAAAGAGCACGCGAACTTTTTCATAGGAAGGCCCCAAGCACGCCGCAGCCTGCCTCAAAGAATAAAAATATGGGTAAGCGGACAGGCTATCTTCATATTGCATCTCTTATTCAAAGGGGTGATGTTATTCAAGAAACAGAAGAGTCAAAAGCTGCAAAACTCATCTTAAAGAAGCTTATCTTGTCGCTCTATGGCGACAAAACTTTTTTTCTTGATGCCAGTATGGACGATGCTAAAATTGATGCCCTGATAGATCTAATTTTTCGTAATGCGAAAGAGTTGGCTAACAAGAACTATCTGAAAGACACTAAAGCTTTAGCCAATGTAGGGTTGAATAATGAACCTTTTCAAGAAGTGCTCTATAAGATGCTGAAAGGCAGTGTTGTTGGGGGTCAAGCTAAAGATCCTCTTTTTAAAACTGCTAACAACTATAAGTCACTTTGTAGTTTTGTTCGTTTTAAAAAGAGAATAAAAAACCCTACGATTATGAGCATTTATCTTGCCCCTGAGGAGCTACTTTTAGCACTTTTTCAAGACTCAAAAGTGGTAGATAAGGTTATAGCAAAACGGGAGGAAATTTTTGAAAAATTAGATGAAGATAAAGATAAAAAATTGAATGAAGAGCAGCTAGCAACTGATTTTATCACGGAATTTCAACCACAGATTCCAGCAGGAATTGAAAAAAATTTGATTGATTTTAAAATTTCCAGGTCTAACCCCGCACTGCATTCGGAAGAAATATAGTCCGAGGATTACGTAACACTGTCTGCATATCTGTTTGTCGTGAATATCTTATTTCTGATATGGGAGTACTTATTCTGTTTATAAGGCTTTCATATGAATGGTGTTTTTTTATTTTTAGTGTGCGTTGCAACCAGTACAGCAGCTTTATTTGCTGACTCTTTTAATTCAAACCCTTCGCTTGCCTGTTTTGAACAGGATCGTCATGGCATTATAGATAACGTTGTTGACACCGTGTCAGGCTGTTATTTAGAACAAGAGATTGATTGTAGCATCCAAACATCTACTTCAACGCCACTTACCCTGCAGCATAGCTATTCAAGTAATACGGGAGACTTTCGCTTTTTTTCCTACTGTATGCTCGTAGCGGGCATACAAAAAGAAAAAACACATGATGTGCTTATTGCTTATACAAGCGAGCCAAATGGTAGCTCTATCGTTTACAGTGGCTATCAAAATGATATGGATGAAGAAAATGAACTTCGCATAAACCTTCCCGTGCATGCAAAGGGGTTTGTAAACAGTGCAAAAGGCGAACAGGCGATCAGTGCGCAGTCAAATTTTAAAAACAATCTCTTAAAAATAAAGGATAGAGGGAGTCGCTGTCATATCGTTACCTGTAATGGCAGTGAACGGTTTTATGAAAAAATAGCAGAGCAAGAATTTGGGCCATTTTTACAAGATAGCACGCACCGAGCATTTTTATTAAAACTCAAAAACCCATCTACCTACCTACTCACAAAGGAAATTTTGCCGAATGGGAATAAAATTTTTTATCGCTACAGTGAAGCAAAAGAGCTTCAGAAAGTAGAGCTGGTCAATAATCATGAAAATAAGGTGCTAAGTAGTATTAGTTTTCTGTATTCAGATGCAAAAATTGAAGCGACAGCTTCAGATACGCAGACTTGTGTCTATGAATTTGATGCTAAAAAGCAGCTTGTGCGTGTTAAAAGATCGCAAAAGCCACACCTCAAATACTCCTATAAGAAATTTGGGAACAAGCAGCTGATTTCTAAAAAGGAGTCTGTAGCAGGTCCACTGTTATCTTTGGAATACACAGATGGAGGTAAAGTAACTACACTTTTCTGTGCAGGAAGCGAAGAGGCCCGCTTTGCTTTTAAATATAAAGATGGCCAAACCGATGTAGTCGATCAGCTTGGAAATAAAAGTAGATTTGAACATTGCGATCAAAAGCTTGTTGCCATCTTGCGTTATATGAAAGATGCGGAAAATTTCTACAGTCGAGAAAAGTTTACTTGGGCAGGCATTATTCAAGAAGGAGAGCTTCTTTCAAGGCAGATTGAGGATGAAAAAGTACAGGTTGTTTTACTACAAAAATATCACTACGATGAAAAGGGCAATGTTTTATATGACGTGATCTCAGGGCAAGAAATTACATTTGAATCTGTGTCAAAAAAAGTAAAGAATTCGTTTCAAAGTCCTCAGTGTACCTTTTCAGAAGATCAATTTCATACTCTTGAAAAAGAAGAAAGCCCCTCACACACAACGCTGTACACATACAAAAAAGGAACAAATCTCATCGCAAGCAAGCTTATTTGCTGCAATCAACTCATCTGCAAACGGCATTTTTATTTTTATAATGAGGATGCTGTTTTGATAAAAGAGATCATGGATGATGGCAATTTGACAAACAGCAATTTCTTAGCGCTGGCAACAGAGCGGCAGATCAGAGAAATTCAGCCACAAGTAGCTGTTGGAAC
>JAHFTM010000240.1 GCA_023269335.1 Chlamydiia bacterium | reverse complement strand
AGATGTTCTTGTTCTTGCCATTCCATGCTCTACCTATGCAAGCGTGGTGTTTGATGAAAACTGTATTCCTTTAGATCGTCTCGAAGCAATAAAAAGCATTCGCTATGGTACAAACGCGAAAATAGTAATTCCTTTTTATAAAAAACCAGCAAAGAGAGGGGGTTTTATCAATGATCGAATGACCTCTTTTTTTGACGCTGATTGTACATCTTTAACACTTTATTATACGGGATCATCAAGCCTGTTTTCAGCGGACACGCTCGTAGATGCGTACACTAAAGAAAGACCCATGCTTGAAAAGGCATTTCAGGATGGCTGCCCTCTTTTTGTTGAGCCTGTCTATGCAGATGATACAGCATTTGCTCACTATTCAGGGCCTGTGGGATACAGCTGGCCAAATGATCCCTATGCAAGAGGCTCCTATTCATATATTTTCCCAGGTCAAGAACTTCTCTTTACATCAATGGTAGAGGATTCAGGTGAGAGAGTGAAAACTCTTTTTGCCCCTATTGATCACAGAATTTACTTTGCCGGAGAACATGCGTCGACTTTGACAGAGGTTCCAGGAACAATGGAAGCTGCCTGCCAGTCAGGAGAGCTCGCAGCTCGCGGGATTATACACCATTTTTCGCAAAGCCGAAATCCCAATTCTTGAAACTACATTAGACATCTTGTATAAAATATATATTTTATTGTATTATTATCGATACAAAATACTATATGTAAATTGTATCATTAATTTTTGAAAAATAATAAATAGGTTATTTATGCAAGCTATAACTGTTGCGAATAATAATATTGGTTTAGAAAATAACATCGTTGCCAAAGAAGTCAAAGGTGAAAAGGCGATTACTAAGCTCATGCAAAAAGTTGAACAATGGCAAAAGATTGCTGAGGGAAAGATAAAGTCATATTCTTTAGATTCCAAGGAGCATCAAATAGCTTCAGACTGTGCAGAAGAGGCTCAGGCAATTAGAAAACAACTAGCCTGTATTAAAAAAGAGAAATTATGCGTTTTTGTAGCATATGGTCAGAGTAATAAAATCCAGGGAGTTGCTCTAGCAAAAATTCCTAGAAAAACCTATGCAAGCAATATTGATAATATGGTTGTCAATCCTGAAAGTATTAAGTTGATCGGAAAAACACCTGTACAGGGCACGGGTACAGCGCTAGTGAAAAAAATAGTTAATAGAGTTCTCCAGAACAAAAATGGACGTAAGGAACTTCGGGCTCTTGCTTTACATTCTGCCATGCCTTTTTACGAAAAACTCGGATTTAAAACCGATTTTAAACATGGGGGCGGGTGTAATTATGCAGAAGCAATGGTCCTTTCTCAAAAAGACATGAAAAAGCTCAAGTGACCACCAATTTTCGGCAATCATCCTCATAACTGAGTTCATAATTTGGCCTGCCTTCTTAAGTTTTTTACTTGCAATAGAAAATACCCAATAAGGTAACTCACCTTACGCAAAACGCATCTTCAGTGAGCGAAGCTTTTTGGGAGTGCTGCGGCTTGCCGCAGCTTTCATTAGCACCGGCTTTGACGGTGCGTCTAGAGTATTCATCTAAAGATTGAGTGGGTGCGTCAAGCCGCACCCAAGAAAGCTGCGTCGAAGCCGCAGCACTCCCAAAAAGCTTCGCTCATTTGCTTGGTGCGTAAGGTGAGAGGCTGGGAAAAAATTTAAGTTATTTAAATTAAGATAGTTATAACATTAAATCCACATTTCATTTATAATGCCTTTTTACAAAAAAAGGCCTCAGAGATACTTAAGAGAGCTTATACGATTTAAGGGTTCTTATGAACGGACAAATGTCACTATTTGAGCTCGCTGAACATGCTGAAAACGAGAATATGGATAAAAGTTATAAAGGGAAACCAAGAATTTTAAGGCCTGTCAGGGAACAGATGGAGATGATGACTTATTCGATAGATCAATTGATTCCTGTCGATCATAAAGCACGCTTAGTTTGGAAATATGTAGAAAAATTAAACCTTTCAAAATTTCTAATAAACATCGACTCTGTAGAAGGCGGAGCGGGAAGACCTTCAATAGATCCTCGTGTGCTTTTAGCTCTCTGGCTTTATGCTACTATTGAAGGTATTGGGCAAGGTCGGGTCATTGAGAGATACTGCACAGAGCATAATGCCTTTCGATGGATTTGTGGGGGCTTGAATATTAGTTATCATACGATTAATGATTTTCGTGCAAGTAATGGGGAACCTTTAAATGAATTGATTACACAAAGTGTTACAATGCTTTTAGCTCAAAACCTCGTCAGTCTAGAAGGGATTTCTCAGGATGGTATAAAAGTTAGAGCTCACGCAGGAGCCTCTTCTTTTCGCCGAAGAAGTACGCTTAAGGAACTTCAAGAAGTCGTGAGAGCTCATGTTGAAAAATTAAACAAAAATAGAGAAGAAAACTGCTCGGAAATACTTAGTCGAAAGAGAATTATTGAACAGCAAAAGGCTGCCGATAGAGAAAAAAGGATCAATCAAGCAATTGATCACGTGGAGCAAATAAGGAAAGAGAAAGAAAACAGTCTAAAAAAGCAGCGTAAGAAATTAACAGAAAAAGACAAAACAAAGATTAGAGCTTCTGTAACTGACCCTGAATCGAGAGTGATGAAAATGGGAAATGGGGGTTATTGCCCAGCATATAATGTCCAACTGGCTACGGATATAAATACACACGTTATCGTTGGGCTTGAAGTCTCTAATAATTGTGGAGATCGAGGGTTAATGAGCAGAATGCAAAAAAAAGTCATAGATACATTTAAAATAAAACCTAAAAAATGGTTGGTAGATGGTGGTTATACCCAGCATGAGGACATTGATAAAGTTGGTAAACTTAACCATGATTGTGAAATTTATATGCCTCCGAGGAATGCTCACAACCCTGATAGTTATGTGCCAAAAGACGACGATAGCAATGATGTCAAGAAATGGCGCATCAGAATGGGAACAATAGAAGCTAAGGAGATATATAAAAGCCGTGCTGCAACATCAGAATTTGTTAACGCTAATTTACGAAATAAAGGATTGCAGCATTTTTTTGTGAGAACGTTGGCTAAAGTTACAGCTAATATGTGTATTTTTGTTATTACACATAACATGATCAGGGCATGGGATTTAATGAGTTAATATCGGGTTTAAGTAAGTAGATCCTAAACACATTTGAGAGGATATTTCTTAAGAAGAGAATTATAGGGAGAAGATATGATGCAATTTTTAGTTGTTTGACTTGAATAGATAAAAATATTTTTTAATTTTATTCATGCTTATGCACTAACCTTGCTTCCATCAATTTTTTCCCAGCCTCTGAGTTCTTAAGAGAATGAATGATGCAAGACATCTATTCAACGATTAGGTCAAATTCTTAAGTTGTATATTTTTTATTTAAAAAATAC
>JAHFTM010000239.1 GCA_023269335.1 Chlamydiia bacterium | reverse complement strand
ATATTGTTCCGCTTGTGCGCTTTCTCTTGTCAGAAGAGGCCTCTTTTATCACTAGTCAGACGATTGTTGTCGATGGTGGGATTTCAAATTGATGTCTCTTTTTCTTTCAAAAAAAAACATTGGTCGAAGATCTTAAAAAAGCGTGTCAAAGCTTCCCGGATGTGCCTGTAGTACTGCATTCTGATCTTTTAAAAATAGGCCTGACAAATAAGCCTACTGAGCGCCTTGAGATTTGCCGCGACTATGAACAGGCTTTGCAAGAAGCTTTGAAAGAAAGAGCGCTGTTGATACCTACTTTTAACTATGATTTTTGTAAAACGGGGGTCTATGATCGTCTCCACTCACCATCACAAGTTGGTGCACTAAGTGATTATTTTCGCTTGCACTACCCCCAGCTACGTAGCTTTACCCCGATCTTCAACTTTGTGATCCTTCATAAAAATGAGTCACTTTCTTTAAAGGCCTCTCACAATGTTTTAGGTGCTGATTCACTTTTTAGCACCCTTCATAAACAGAAGGGTTTAGTTCTTTTTTTAGGTGCTCCTTTTTCGAGTAACACCTTTATTCACTATGTGGAGGAGTGCAACCATATCGGTTATCGCTATTTGAAAAAATTTTCTGGGAATGTAGTTGATGCTGATAAAAAAATATCTATTAGTATTGATTATCGGGTGCGCCCGCAGATAGAACCGATGCTAGGCTATGACTTTTCAAAGCTTTTACAAGAAGCAAAAGAGGCAAAAATAGTGAAAGAGTGCGTAGTTGGCCATGGAACGCTTCTTTATTTTCAGGCAGAGATGCTCTTTGATTTTTGGAGTAAAAAAATGGAGAAAGATGAGTTATATTTACTAACTGCAGATTCAAAAAAACAGGTTCAGGAGCTTTCTCAAGTTATGGGCTATCCTTTTATACTCGATATGTTTGAGAAATAAGATGAATAGAGAAAGCCGACAGGTGATGAAGGCTTTCTCTATCGAGTCCGTGAATTATGCTTTATCTCTTTTTAGCAACGAGTGATAAGGCAATCCAGGAACAGCCTGTTAAAAGAATATCGATGCCTACAAAGGTGCCGATCAACCAGAGGCCGGAAACTGGCCATTCAGAGTAGATCAAAGCGCCCAAGATAAAGGTGACAAGGCCGTTGAAAAAAACCCAGCCCCATCGTTCAAACTTCATGAAAAGCGCAACGCTCATCTTGACAAGTCCGCTAAAGAAACAAAATGCAGCGATGAAGAAAGTTAGGCTGAGAGCTGCTTGAACAGGATTTGCTATGCAAAGAAGTCCTGTAACTATGTACAGAATTGATAAGATGAGAGAAGGGAAAAATCCATGCCAGCTTTTTGCAAAGATAGCCTGCACAATCTGCACAATACCTGCGCCTAAAAGTAAAACACCGAACACAAATACCGAAAATACCGTTGCCTGGTAGGCAGAGCCCATCACAGCCAATCCGAGAAGCACGAGCAGGATTCCTAATGCGAAGAACCAGCCCCATTTTTTGTGCACGCCTTCAGATTCTCTGAAGTACGTAGCTAATTTTTTTCTTTCCATATACCGTCCTTGGTTTATAGCCCCCGTTTAGCAAGTATAGTTATTTTTTTAAAGAAGAAAGTAGGAAAAGGATAAAATAAGGAAAGCAGCCAGTAGAACTTTGACTAAAGATGTGCGTATCAATATTCGCCTGTCCAGTGCAGATGTTGTGAATATCAAAGAGATGGCGGCATGCGAAGGCTTGCCATATCAAACTCTCATAGCAAGCATCTTACACAAGTATGCAGCGGGTCCTTGCACTATCACAACAAGTAAACTGCCACGGTCTTTAAACCGTAGAAATCTCTTTTTCTTTGACAGCGCAAAGATCATCAGCATCTTTGCATGATTTATCTGTCTGTTCTTGAATCTGTTTCTCTAGACGTTTTACATCATCTTCCGGAACAGTACCCGCAGCTTTCTGTTTTTTCAGCACTTCATTTTGTTCACGGCGGACGTTGCGAATAGAGATTTTTGTCTCTTCTCGTTTTTTGTGGCACTGCTCGATCAGGTTTTTACGCCTATTTTGATCAAGTTCTGGAAACATTACACGTATGGATTTACCTTCGACAACAGCACTGACACCAAGATTTGCCTTGTCGATCGCCTTTGCACAGATCTGCACGTTCGTAGCATCAAACGGAGTGACTAAAAGCTGTCGCGACTCAGGAACAGAAATACTTGCCATATCCTTAAGTTTCATCTGTGAGCCATAAGCTTCGACAGTTACCGGCTCTACAAAGGCTGGGCTTGCGCGCCCGGCACGAATGCCTTTAAGCTCCGCTTTCAGGTGGTCTAAGCATACTTGCATGCCATTTTTTGTGTCTTGAAGAACGTCTGTCATAATGTTATCCCTAGTGCACTAAAGTTCCTAAATTCTTGTCGCTAAATACCTGGGCAAGTGCGCCTAATGCTTGCATGTTAAATACAAGGATAGGCAATCGATTCGCCATGCAAAGCGCTATGGAAGTAGCATCCATAACATCAAGTTTTTGTGCAAGGGCATCTTGAAAAGAAATCTCTTCATAACGCACCGCATCCGAGTATTTCAACGGATCTTTGGAATAGACACCATTGACTTTTGTGGCCTTAAGAAGGATTTCAGCTTTGATCTCGCAAGCTCTGAGTGCTGCAGCTGTATCGGTTGTAAAAAATGGGCTTCCCGTGCCACCTACAAAAATAACTAATTTTTTCTGCTCAAGCAAAGAACAAGCTTTTTGCCTATCATAAGGCTCTACAATTGGATAACAACCAATAGCACTCATCACACAGGCCTCTACTTGTAGATGTCTTAGTGTATCACAAAGAGCAATACCATTCATGACTGTAGCTAGCATGCCCATTTCATCAGCACGTGCCCTTTCAATACCAAGCTTTTCGCCTTGAAGGCCGCGAAAGATATTGCCGCCGCCAACGACAAGACCAACTTCAATGCCACGTTCAGTAAGGTTTTTAAGGCCTTTTGCAATTTCAAGGCAAGCGTCAGCAGAGATACCAAAATGGTCTTTACCCATCAAGGACTCGCCAGATAACTTCAGTAAAATTCGTTTATAAGGGATAGTAAATTGCGTCATAATTTTCTAAAAGTAGGGTTACTTTACTCTTTACTCTTTGGAAGGAAATTGTGCAAATGAGAACGTATACTAATTATTTTTTTAGTAGAGAGACCCGTGGCATGCCACGGGTCTTAAAGATAATTACTGACCTACAACCCAGCGTAAAAAGCGCACAATTTCAAGTTTTTTACCTGAATCTTGAGCTCTTTTTTTGAGAAGCGCATCGATTGTCATTGAATCGTCTTTGATGAATTTTTGTCGTATGAGACAAATCTGGTCAAAGAACGCATTTATTTTGCCATCTAGGATTTTATCCATGATATTTG
>JAHFTM010000238.1 GCA_023269335.1 Chlamydiia bacterium | reverse complement strand
ATCCAGTGAAAATTCCATGAAAGGAACCGAACGACCGTCGAAATTACCCTCTTCAGTGATGCCATAAAAGTCGCAAAATAAAAGAGCTTCTTCTTTGCCAAGTGCTGTGATCACTTCTTCCGGCCTCCAGGTATAAAAAAGGCCCTCTACCCCTTCTGAATCGGCATCTTGAGCAGAGTAAAACCCACCTTTTTCATCGGTCATTTCACGGATCACATAATTCAAAATGTCCTCTGTCACCTGCGCATACATTGGCCTGCCAGTCACTCTCCACGTTTCGAGATAGCTAATCGCTAAAAGTGCGTTGTCATAAAGCATCTTTTCAAAGTGAGGTATTTGCCACTTTTCATCGACGCTATAGCGCGCAAAGCCACCGCCGAGATGATCATAAATTCCGCCTCGATGCATCATCTCAAGCGTTTTTTCAACTAAGAAAAGTGCGCGGCTGTCTTGCGTACGTAAGAAGAAATGGAGTAAAAAGAGAGCCTGATACCCCAATGGAAACTTAGGCGCACCACGCATTCCGCCATACACAGGATCAGCAATTTTAAAAAGAATTTCAGCCGTGTGTTGAATGTGTTCCTCACTCGGCAAATCTGTCCCCATCACATGGATGTGTGCTTTTAAGATATCAACAATTTTTTCTGATTGAGAAACGAGGCGCTCGCGATCGTCACTTTTCCAAAGCTCTTGTATCTTCTGCGAAAGCTCTGTGACACCCACAAGACCTTGAGCTGTATGTTTGGGAAGATAGGTAGCTGCAAAAAAGGGTTTCAGCTCGGGTGTTAGTATCAGGTTCAGTGGCCAGCCAGCAGAGCCTATGATCATCGCCTGGGCAAATTCCATGTAGATCGCGTCAATTTCGGGTAGCTCTTCACGATCAATTTTAATTGGAATGAAGGCTTCATTCAAAATTTTGGCAACAGATTCATCTTCAAAAGATTCTTCCTCCATCACATGGCACCAGTGGCATGTAGCGTAACCGATAGAAAGAAAGATAGGCTTGTCCATATTTTTTGCTGCTGAAAATGCCTCATCACCCCACGGATACCAGTCCACCGGATTGTGCGCATGCTGCTGTAGATAGGGTGATTTTTCATGAATCAATCGATTAGTATAGAGCCGCTCTTTTTGTGTCTGTTTTCTGTCGTTTTCTTGACCAATATCTGGCTCTTCATCTTTCATAATGCCTCACATCGCCTCTATTTCGTCTGACCATAACAGTGATCATCTACACTGTCAAACAAGAATATTCTTTTGTTTAAATATAACAGATCGCATACAATCGATCGCTAATTTTTAGGTGAAAGATGATTGGTCGTAATGATACTTGTTGGTGCGGAAGCGGAAACAAATGGAAAAAATGCCACTTTCCTGACATAGGGGCACAAAAAACAGTTACGCCAATGCCGTATGGTTTTGAAAAATTATCTGATCAGTACTATAAACGCTACGGCATTATTTTAAAGACCCAAGAACAAATTCAAGGGATGCGTGAATCTGGCAAGCTAGCCGCTCAAATCCTCGATGCTACCTGCAAAATGGCAGCAATAGGCATCACTACACAACAGCTCAATGATTTTGCGTATAAGCTGCATCTGAAAGCAGGAGCCATCCCTGCCCCTCTTCACTATGGAGAGCCACCTTTTCCGAAAAGCATCTGTACCTCAGTAAACGACGTGATCTGCCACGGCATCCCGAATAATAGAACACTACTTGATGGTGATATTTTAAACATCGATGTGACCTGCATTCTCAATGGCTACTATGGCGATACAAGCCGCATGGTACTGATCGGCAACGTAGATGAAGAAAAAAGGCACGTGGTGGATGTAGCCTATGAGTGTTTGATGCGCTCTATTACCATTTTGCGACCAGGAATTCCTCTTTCGGATATAGGACAGGTCATTCACTCCTATGCCGAAAATGAAGGCTGTTCTGTTGTCACCCAATTTGTAGGGCACGGTGTGGGCATTCAGTTTCATGAACCGCCTCAAGTGTACCACTACCGCAATCCGAGTAACATTCCTCTAACCCCTGGCATGACCTTTACAATCGAGCCGATGATCAATGCAGGAGTAAAAGAAGCAGTTATTGACGATGCCGATCAATGGACAGCACGAACCAAAGATGGCAAGCCCTCAGCCCAATGGGAGCACACTCTTTTGATTACAGAAACTGGTCACGAAATCCTGACACCTTGGAACAAAGAGCCGTTATAATGTCATAACTGGGACGAAATGACCAGGATAGCCAGCAACTTTTACAGTACCTATGAATGGCTGCGCCTCAGGATAAATTTCTGTCACAGCAACTTCGCATATCTTAATGGCACGCACTCGTTTTCCACCTTCAACTTTTTGAACGAGATCATATGTCATAGCTGTATCGCGATCTACAACTCCTGCCACCTGTCTGAGAGGAAGAATTGTATCCAGAACATTGACTTCACAAACCTTGATTGCCACCTTAAAATGATCAGCTAAAATCTTGCCTTCGATATGCGGCCGCCCCCAAAGAGGAACCGCGATTTCTTGCTTTGTGTGAGAGACTGTTTTCAAAAGCTCGTCATAGTCTTCTTGCTGTGTACTAGTATCGATTTTCAGAGCTTCGAAAATCCAATTTTTAATGCCCTGTTCTTTATGAATAGCCTGTACTCTTTCATGAACAATAGTACGTAGCTCTTTCACAGTAACTGAAATCTTTTTTAGCCCTTGCCTAAAGGCATCATAAAAACAGTCTCCATCATCAACTGCCACACCAAATTTTTCATTTGATCTCTTTAAAAATGCGGCCAATTTTTCTTTGCAAAGTTTCGTTTTTAAGGAGATGTTATCCATTGCTTTTGCTGGCTTTCTTGAAGGAAGGCGTCCTTCTTTAATTGCCCGACCAAACGCTTCACTTCTACTCTCAGAGGTAGATGGTGGCGGAGAAGGTTTTGGAGTAATTACTGAAAATTGCTGCAGACAAAATCGAAAACTAGCAAGTGCGCCAATGACAAGAACTAAAGCACCAACAATAGTGAAAAAAACTGTAGTTACTTTTTTCTCAAGGGAAAGTTCTTGAAATGAATAAAGATCAAAACTTGTATCAAAAGGATTCAAGTAGGCCACAATTTCTGTAATTCTCATGATTATCTACCCCAATGTACCTTATAAAGGGGGATTCTCATTGAATGAGGCAAATTTTACAAGAATAAAGTAACAGGCATACTAATAAATCTTTTAATAGACTAACTATCGATTTCTGTCGAATTATATATTATATATGCTTACATTTTTAGAATCATAGACTTTAATTTATATAGTTACTATATTGCTTAATAATGACTGTAAAGTAAGGATTACTATGACTATAGACCCCCCAAGACTCGGTATGGCAGGAGCTCAGTTACAAAATCAATCACAAGCTCCTATTGCTC
>JAHFTM010000033.1 GCA_023269335.1 Chlamydiia bacterium | reverse complement strand
TTGGTAGCTCAGCTTTTCTAAGCCCAGCATAGATAAGAGCCTCTTCTATCTTTTTTCGTACGCCTTGTTTTATTTTTTCTGCTTTCGCTTGCCTTGCTTCAAATGTAGCTTGACTCTCAAGCCGTGACTTTGTGGGGTTGAGCTCTTTTTGCCGCTTGGCTACTGCCTTTCTTTTATCAGCTGTCGACTGCAAATAAATAGATTCTGGTACATGTAGACTACCCTTATACTGACTCTTTACTCCTACTGCCTGCAAATCTTGGTAGTTGAGGCCAACGACATCATGAACTGCTTCAGCCTCATCTACCAGCGCCAAATGCGGGAGATCATCCTCTAAAAAAAGGTATTTATGTGGCACCGGGTTGGCACTCGCACCAAATGGATAGGCCCCTTCACCCCAGCGCAGGCCAGAAAAACCTTTTGTTTCCACGACTATCGGTACGGCAAGCTCATGAATTGCTTCTCTGAAAAACTTCTTAAAATGAAGAAGATCTATATACTTTGGATCTCTTGTTATTGGCTTGCCATTCATATCTAAAGCAATCTTTTGTCCAGGTAAAAACGTACGACCAAATTTTCTATGAAAGCGCTCTTGAGCTACAGCAAGAGCAGTTCCTAGCCCTGTTCTATCAACTCCACTTTTACACTGCTCACATTTAGTTTTCTTGACGCTAACAGCTGCCTTGGGGTTACATAAAATGTTTCTAAACATCTCTAAGTCAGCCGCATGAAGCTGCTCTTCATTTCTTTCAGGCCTTATGTGAAAATTGTTAGTAGCAATCTGCGAAGACAGCTCTTGAAAACCAGCACTGTCAACTTCTGGTGGAAGTCGGCGAAAATGTAGTGCATACAGTGCGATTGTCATCTTTTCGATCTCTTCTAATTTTGCTTTATCACCCTCAGCAATACCTGGAGAAGCTCGTGCTAGTTTTAACAGTTGAAGTTTCGTTAAGAGAAATTTAGCAACTTTCTGTTCATACTTAATAAATGCTTTGTCATTCATTATTGCTTCGTCATAAAACTTAGTTATCTTCACCTTGTCAAAATCAATAAGCCCCCAGAGTGGATTGCCTACGTTTGCTACACCTCCCACAGCGCTTTCATTGCTCATTAAATAGTCGCCACCGCCTGGAGGAGGGCCTAACTTTTTCATCAGCACCGCATTCAAGTCACGTGAAGCCGTTTGCATCTTACGAAGCTCTGTTCTTAAAACTGCATCAGAAGGGTTATCTCTTATAAAGTCATAAAGATATTGCTGGTTTGCTACACAATTAAAATGGTCGGCATTCTCTTGCCCCAACTCAAAAATACCAATACCTTCCACCTGCGATGAAAAGGGCTGGTTAGAAACAATAGGTTTTCGCAGTACAACTTCAGAAAGAGCGCCATTGACTTCTATGTGCACTCGATAGCCCTCCGGTGGCCACTGATCAACAGCTTTGGCTATCTCTTTCGTATACTCAAGCTCGTCTTCACCAAAAAGCTCTAATTTGGCACCGATCATCTTACCTTTTCCCATATCCATATGTGTTGTAATCGCGGGGCGAAACTCATAGACTGGTTTGCCATCTTTATCCGGCCCTATGAGTCGTAAGGCAGCAGTGCTGCCGGAGCCAAGCTCCTGACGTAAGGCAAATTCAGCGAGCTCTTGTGCGCGAGCAAGTGATCCTGTCTTGCCTGACCGCACGTTGACAACACTACCCTCTCCATCTATACCTCTAGCTACCACTGCGCCCATATTTGTGTTGTGAGCCCCAAGCCGTGGGTTTTTCTTTAGTCGTTTATCAGACTCGCTGGAGTATCCTCTGTCTACAGCTGCCAGGGGTTGAAGCTTTGCTAAATCAGTCACCTCATCTAAAGATAAATAGCCACCATCTACAGTCGCAGGCTCACGTGTTCCTTGGTAGACACGCTGTACAATGGCGCAGGTAGCATTTCCATGAACATCACGATCCACAATCACCTTTGGAGGACGATGGACATGGCGTAAAAGCACATCTAAAATCGCTTCACGACATTTTTTTACGTTTTTTGCCCCTTCTGCTAGCTGTCTAGTGCCAGCTGCGTGCTTAATTAAACTAGAATTTTTTCCTAGTTCTGCTAAAGCACCGAAGACAGCTTCATTATTTGGGTATTGAAGTAAATCGGAAAGAGTGACGTCTGCAAGATCATCTTCAACATCTTGTAAAAGGCCAAGCTGTCCCTCTTCAAAGATCTGAGCGATCGTGGCCTTTACAGTAGCAGGCTGAAACCCCTCACTTGTAAGGCGATTCACAAGCTCATTTTTAATGCGTATTTGATCGCGCGCTTTTTCAAAAGTGCCACCTAGTGCCCTATCTATTTTTGCTTTTTGAGTGACGTATCCTTGAAGAGTACCTAATTGCACAGCTGTCTGAGTGCCAACTTCTTCACCGGTCACTTTTGAAAAGCGACTTACAGCAAAGTGGTCTGCTTTGATAGTGAGTTTCAACCGTGTCTCTTGTGATGGGTCAGTCACTGGAAGATTAGCGTTGGCCGCCTCATTTGCCAAAATTCTATCTACAATCTCGCGTAAAGCACCTGACTCACGATATGTATTGATGATCTTTTTTGCGAGAGCTGGATTTGTGATGCCACCTGTGATTTTGAAGTACTTTTCAATTACAGTGCCATCATTTTTGGTAATTGTAAGGTGTAAATAGCCATTCTCAAAGGTATGTTCAAACTCCTTCACGCCTGGCAGTACTACTGGTAAAGCTTGTGGCACGACAGGTGACACAGCAGGCTGACCTACTACTGGCTGCGTAGCTGCTGGAAGAGCAGATGCTTGAACGGCTGTTGCAGCAGTTGCTAGTACAGGCGTAAGAGTTACGTGTACATCCTGTGGCGTTTGACCAGAACCACTGCCCGTAGCTCCTACCATAAAAAGCTCCTTTTAATTGTATTATAACAGAATTACAATGTAAGTAAAATTTTTATTTAACATTTAACTTTTTTTCTTCTCCGAAACTAAAAATCTGGCACAATGTGGCACTTTTTAAAGGAAAAAACTTATGAGTATAGAGCTAGAGAGCGCTAAATTGACACCCATGATGGCACAATGGACCGAATGTAAAAATGAAGCAAAAGAGGCGCTTCTTTTCTTTCGTTTGGGTGATTTTTATGAGGCATTTTGTGAAGATGCGGAGATCATTGCTAAAGAGCTAAATCTTACGCTGACAGAGCGCCAAGGTATACCTATGTGCGGTGTGCCATGGCATTCTAGTGAGGCCTATATTGAGCGGCTAGTCACCAAAGGCTATCGCGTGGCTATCGCTGAGCAGATGGAAGATCCTAAAAGCGTAAAAGGGCTTGTTAAACGTAAAGTAGTACGCATGCTCTCACCTGGCACCCAAGTGATAGGTGCGCTTTCAGATGAAAAAGCACACAATTTTTTTGCATCCATAACAAAACATGGAGAGGGAGCAAGCGCTCTTTATGGCTTAAGCCTCATTGATGTAACGTGCGCGTATTTTATTGCCTTCGAGTGCCGCGATCTTCGAACTCTTGTCAACGAACTGTGCCGCTACAGACCAAAAGAGCTTTTGCTGTCGAAAAAGGTGCAAGCCAAGGAAGCAGAGCTACTTTGTGAGCTGAAACTGAACTTTTCGCACCGTGTGCAAACAGAAGAAGACTTTCGCTTTGAACACTCACGCTGCGAGGGCTATCTTCTTCGTCAATTTGCTGTTGCCACCTTAGACGGCATGGGGATGAAAGAAAAGCAGGCTGCCATTACAGCAGCAGGTGCGCTTTTAGCCCATGTAAAAGAGAGGCTGCTCATTCCATTAGATCACATTAAAACTATCACTCCTTATGAGAGTGCTTCTCATCTTTTACTTGATCGAGCAACGCTTGCAAATCTTGAGGTCATCTCCCCTCTTAACGAAGGCAAGAAAGAGCAAACTCTTTTCTCTATCATCGACGAGACCAAAACTGCCATGGGAGCTCGCAAGCTTGCCGAATGGTTGAAAGCCCCGCTTATCGATGTTGAAGCCATTAAAAAAAGACAAGATGCGGTAGAAGAATTACTTGCTTTTTCTAAAGCTTCATACACAGATGCCTGCCGTTTTGATGATGCCCTGAAAGCAATACGCGATATAGCTCGCTTGATTATTCGTATTCAGACAGGTTACGCAGGACCTCGTGAATATACTGCTCTGGCAAGCTCGCTAGAACCACTGCCGTTAATAAAAAAAACGCTCTCTCAGCCTTTTTTCTTATGTTTTGAACTGAATAAACTACTCTCTGAAATCCAAGAGCATCAAGAAGCCTATACCCTGATTAAAGCATCACTTGTAGCAAACCCACCGCTTCGCGCATCTGATGGCGATCTTTTTCAAGCAGGTTTGCATCCGGAGCTCGACGAGCTGCGTATTCTTCGTCAAAATAGCCAGGAATGGCTGACAAACTATCAGACCAGACTGCGTCAAGAGACAAATATCAAGACGTTAAAAGTTGGTTTTAACAAAATGTTCGGTTACTACATTGAAGTCAGCCGTGGGCAGGCTGAAAAGATGCCTGACTCATTTTCAAGAAGACAAACACTTGTCAACGGTGAGCGCTACATTACAGCTGAATTGAAAGAATATGAAGAGAAAATTCTGACAGCCGATGAAAAAATTGCCAAGATTGAATCTGCTCTTTTTATACAGCTTCAAAAAGCAGTTGCCACACATTGTGAAGCGATCTTAAAAACAGCTGAGGCCATAGGTCAAGTTGATGTACTCCGCTCATTTGCTAAGGTTGCAGAAAAAAGAGGGTATGTGCGACCACTTGTCGACAATTCAAAAACACTGCACATCGTAGAGGGTCGTCACCCTGTGATTGAAGTACTTGCCTCCCACAAAAAATTTATTCCTAACGATATTTCACTTGATGGTCAAGAAAAGACTCTGATGCTCATAACAGGGCCTAATATGGCGGGAAAATCTACATATATTCGCCAAGTGGCAGCGCTTGTTATCTTAGCCCAGATAGGTGCCTTTATACCGGCAAAAGAGGCGCATATCGGTGTTGTCGATAAGTTATTTTCAAGAATTGGAGCAAGTGATGACTTAGCGCGTGGGCAGTCAACCTTTATGGTGGAGATGGCTGAGACAGCCAACATATTACATCAAGCAACCGCACGCTCACTTGTTATTTTGGATGAGATCGGTCGCGGTACAAGCACCTATGACGGCATTTCTATTGCTTGGGCAGTAGCTGAATACCTTCTTAAAAATGATGCTAAGCGAGCGAAAACGCTTTTCGCCACACACTACTATGAGCTTACTGAGCTTGAAAATAGCCTTCCACAAGCTGTAAACTACACGGTAGCTATATCTGAAGGGCAAGGAGAAATTACATTTTTGCATAAAATTGTTAAGGGTAAAGCCAACCGAAGCTATGGCGTCCATGTGGCACGCCTTGCAGGGCTACCTCAGGAGGTTGTACAGCGTGCTAAAGAGCTTCTAGAAGAGCTTGAGAACAACCATGGCGGACGCTTCGGATCAACCGTTCATGATAAAAACAGCCCTGTATCTATTGCAAAAGAAGAGCCAAAGAGGTCTCCTCCTCTGCCTTCGATGCAGCCAGATCTTTTTTTACGTCTTGTGGTAGATCAGATCAAAGCACTTGATTTAAATAGCGCAACACCGCTTGAAGCGTTCACAAAAATCATCGAATGGAAAAAAATGCTGTTATAAAAAGCCATTTTGCCATGCAAAATCTTTGTGATTAAAATCAAATATTATAAAGAACATGATCCTGCCGCCGAAGGCGATCCTGCCTATCCTGTTCTTTCTGTTCTTTCTTAATGTTGCGCCTGATGTCTAACCAAGCATAGCTGTACAATGCGAGCTATTTGTAGTAGTATTTTCAAAATCCTCTAGAACTGTAAAAGTTATTTCCTTATGATCCCCTAATCAAAAAAAGTGGGGTCTCTTCATGGCAACGAGTTCTTCATCTTCAGTAAGTTTATCTTCATCAAGTTCGCTAGAAATAGCACATTCAGGAACAGCGCAAGCAGGGGCTCCAACACCAAATGGGGCTTCTTCGACAGCAGCTAATAACAGAGTCTCCTTAGATGTCAAAGGTTCCGCTAGCGTAAAAGTCATTGGTAAGCAGCAGCCACCTTTACCTAAAACTCCTGCTCAATCAAGAGCTAGTGTCTCAAGTAGTTCTAGTTCAAGTAGTGGTGCCAACCACGCTACTTTAAGTACACATGCAGCAGCAGCACGTCATTTGAGACATTTAGAAGTGAGCACAAAGTACAGGACACTGCCGTTACCCAGAACACCACAAGCCTCTTCATCTTCCAGTAGTTCAGCGGCAGCCGCAACTGCATCTGCGGGAACTGCAGTCCGAAGGTCAATTGGCACATCTGAACTTACGTCATATCGCGCACTTTCTATAGAAGACTTATACACTCAAATTACCACTCTAAGTCAAAAAACAGTAACCCATTCAAATGATCTTGCAGAGCTTGTTGAAATCACAAGAGATTTACGTTTAGTGACAACAAAATTAGAAAAAGCAGTAAAAGCAACTATTGAAAGCACAGGCGCAAGAGCAAGGGCTGAATCTCAGGTTGACGCTCGAGAAAAACTTCGTCAATTGACAGCAGCTAAAATGATCCTGAAAGAAAAAATCATAGCTGAGTTGAGAGTTGCAGTGGACCGCTATATGAAAGCCTTGTCAGAAGCTACAGATGTATCAAAAAAAACAGCCGTGAATAACCAGTTTTTTGCAATTTTTGCAAAAATAGTTGCGCAAGCTGAGAAACTTATCCATGTGAAAGCTGAAGTTGAAACAGAGCTCTTACACTTATTAGGGCCTCATCGTTATCTTTATTTGCGTTATGCACTTCAAATGCCCGAAAAATTCACGGCATTTAAGAACAAGAGCAGTGCTATGGCTGCTTCTTCAAATTCAAAAGAAAAATCAGCTAAAGGACCAGAAGAGTTAGATGGTTTGGCAAGAGAAGCACTTGATGCCTTTGTTAGCCTGAATGATAAAGTTGAATTTGTCATTTACGCACTGGAACTAGATGTTGAAGAACAGAGAAGACAGGAGCTACCAACAAATATCAAGTTAGAGCGTTTTAACGGGTATCCTATAACCACTAAAAGCATTGTGCTTTATAATGTTCTTATACAAAAGATAATTGCAATCCTTGACCCAACACAAAAATTTGAAAATAACCTGAACAAATTTTTCATTAACATCCACGCACGTGTAGATGATCTATCGTATCTAGATATCCAAGATGGACTAGCCTTCTTAATTCATGAATTGCAAAGGCTATTTATTCGATTAAAAGGAACTGTTGCAAGCAGATTACATAGCAGCTTATTCACTACTCTTTACTCTCTTTTCCCCCCAGCAAATGAAGTGTGGTCAGCTATTCATCAAACAACGAATAAAGACTTTGTTATAATGATCCTTATTAATCAGATCTTAATATACCGATTATCAAAACAATTTAGAATAGCTCCTGCTTCTGCAAAGCAAAATATTACCACTCTTATAAACGCCTTTGAATATCTAATAGATGGTTTGAAAAGACGCAGAGGCCTGAATACAAACCAAACAAGCATAGGCCTTGGCGAATTGCTTGTCGTTGCTTTCTTCAAACGTCCACCCTACCAATGGGCTCTCGAAGACTTAGAATCGACCCTGTTTGGAAAAAGTTACGCCTGGCAAGTATTCAATCACAATCCGCCTATCGCTCAGGTGGATTTTGTTCGTTGGGAGAAACAGGTAAGCTCAATGGACAGAGACACTCTTATGGCAATGATCGCTGACTGCCCAGAGGATAAGAGCGTACAGTTTCGAACATTTGTACTCAGATGCAACATCATAGTACAGATCATCCAAGACTGTAAGAATTGTCTGCCAGCAAACATACCGGGCTATTTCATTCGTCTTGAGACTATGAGGAAATCTCGCGGCGAGGACGAAACAGATGTATCTCGGGCATTTATTGAAGGCATTGAAGCAGTTGAAAAAGCTATTGGAGTAGAAAGAACTTATGCACTGCAAGAGCAACGCGTCGTGAGTTGTTTTATGACATTTACATATGACTCCATAGACACCCTAATACAAAATTTACATCTTTTAACTACTTTATCATTGCGTGAGATGATTACTATACTGGAGAAAAATCAAGAAGCTATTGCCAAAGCTCTTAAAAAATTACATGTGAAAGAGCTAATCACTCAATTAACAGCCAAAATGGAGGCTGCAGAAAAATCAGCCGACTCATCTACAGAAGTTGCCACTACAGCCGCGAGTGCAGCCGCGAGTGCAGCAATGACTGCAGCACAAAGCTCTCCTAGTTCTGGAACTACCGCAACTTCTTCAACCAGCTCCTCTTCATCGTCATCGTCTTCTTCTATGCACCCCCCTTTCCCTCCTGCACAAGTTGATGCACCACCGGATGCAACTGCAGCAAATAGTTCTAGCAGCAGTGACGCTGTATCGATAGGTTCTACAGCATCTCCATCGATTGGGTAAAAGTAAAACCATTTCTAGTAACAATAAAAAAAGCGAGATCTCTTTATGGCAACAAATTCAATAGGACTAGTACTTTCGGGAGTAGCTCAAGCTGGAGCCTCATCATCAACTATGACAGCTCCACCTAACGCAGGCACTCGACGCCCTCTCGATGTCAAAGGGCCGCCTGCCGTAAAAGTCATCGACATGCTTCATCCTAAACAACAAGCTGCCGCTACCAGTAGCTCTAGTTCTAGTGGTAGCAAAAGATCTTCCCTAAATGCATCTACAACTACTACCGGAAGTACCACTGCAGCCACTGACAGAATTAATGCGGTTGTTAAAACAGCGCTGCAACCTACTACTTCCACATCATCTAGCTCGCCTTCGACAACAGCAAGGTCATCAGCTAAATCAGGACCAGGACCCACGCAATTGACTGTAGGAAGTGCTGGTGGTTCCCCTCCAGGCAGAATAGGCGTCACCACCGCAGCAACAAGTAGCTCTTCATCTTCTAGTAGCTCAGCTGCCAGCGCAGCCACGTCTACCACGGCCCTTGCCCCTGGATCTGCAGCAACTACAGCAGTAGATCCTTCAAAGCATGTAAAGCGAGGATCGATTGATGCAAGTGAACTTGCGCCATTTGAAAAGCTGTCGATAGAAAAATTACATGATGAAATTACTCGTTTAAGTGATCTTGTCACAGAACGATCAAATGCTATAGCAACGCTCTCACAGCATCAACGTTTAAGTGTAACAAATGTAACAGTAGAAAAAGCGGATAAAGAAAAGCAAGAAGCTCACAAAGAGGCTACGACAAAGATGAAAGTTGATGCCATTAAGGCATCGCGTGAATTAAACGCTGCTAAAATGGTCTTGGAAGTGAAAATCGTACAGAAGTTAAGTGACTCTTTTAAGGAGTATTCTAATAAGTACTCTCTATTAAATGATGCGCAGCAACAAAAAAATCTCACCACTTTGTTTTTTTCACAAATTGTGGAAATAGTTGAACAAGCCAGAACTCTGAGTCCAGTGAGGGAGAACGTTGAAAAGAAGCTCAAGCATCTTTTGGGTCCTCAACTTGATGAAAGTATTCGTCCTTACCTATTTAAAATCCCAAGTGAATTTCAGAAATTTAAAGAAACAATTGCAAAAGCTTGTGATGTATCGTCAAATGCCAACAGCAAGAATGAATCCCTTGACAGCTTTAGCACGTTAGAAAATTGTGCTATAGAGGTACTTGCCGACACTCATTTCCCTACTAATAGCGAGCAAGTTGAATTTGTCATTTTCGCTCTGGAACGAGAAGTTGAAGAACAGAGAATGAAACAGACTGATTTATTATCAAAACTTTCCTCTTTCAGCGCTATTTATAAATCAAACATCAGTATTGTTCTATATAAAATTTTGATAAACAAGTTAATCTTTAAACTTGGTTTAGAAAAAACCTTTAACTCAAATTGCGCCAAAATATTTACAGATATTCAACAAAAAACAACTAAGCTTTCGAACCAAGAGGTTCAAGCATATGTGAAGTCTCTTCTTGATGAATTACAACGGATCTTTGTTCTGTTACACAAAACAACAGTCGTACGCTATTTGCACGAAAGAGTTCTCAAGACCTTCAATACTCTTTTAACAGCTCGATTCGGAATCGATGATGATCAGCAAGCAACAATCAAAGAAACCATCATGATAATTGGTATTAATCAAATTTTAATTCCGTTTTTAGCAAGACAACTCCAAACATCTTCTACTGTTGTAAAAACAAATTTTAATGAAGTTGTCAGTGAGTTTGAAGGCCTGGTTTCTCATTTGAGAACTGATAAATCGAAAAGAGACACTGTTAGAGTTATTCACAACAAAGAAAGCTTGCTCTGGTCTTTAGCTGACCTGCAATTAGCTGTACTTGGAATAAACCCCCTCCACTATATCTGGAAGGTATTCAAGGATACGTTAGTTATTACTGCCGTTGATTTTGTTTGGTGGGTCGCACATGAGAGCCAAATAAAAGAGGCTTTCGATGAGATGCTCAAGCAATGTGAGACTGAGATTACAAAAGGACAATTCAAAACATTTATAATGAGATGCAATCTCGTTGTGCAAATTATTCGTGAATGGAAAAATAAGGTCCCAGAAGATGTAACAAGCTATTTTGACACGCTTGAGATTCAGCTAGGAAGAGATGGATACCAAGGTTCAGAAGTGTCTTATGCACTTATCGGTGGTATCGAGGCAATTCAAGCAGCTATAGGAGAAAGAAAGAGTAGCTT
>JAHFTM010000237.1 GCA_023269335.1 Chlamydiia bacterium | reverse complement strand
ACTGCCAAAGAATTTGACAAAGCGCTTAATTTAAAAAAGATGGTTTTCCCTGACGATCTCTAAGAATAGCTGCTAATATTCCACAAAAAATGCTACTATGCCTGCTTTACTTTTGAGATTTTGTTTAGGATACCTCATTTATGTCAGAGCCGGAAATAACAAATACAACAGATTTGGCAAAGGCCTATGAAGCCAAGAACGTAGAAAAAAAATGGTACGAGTTCTGGGAAAACGGCAATTTTTTCCAAGCTGATGCTCATTCAAAGAAAGTAAGCTTTACCATTGTCATGCCACCGCCTAACGTCACTGGCGTCTTACATATGGGTCATGCCCTTGTCAATACCTTGCAAGATATCCTCATCCGCTGGAAACGAATGTCCAATTTTGAAGTGCTCTGGCTTCCAGGTACAGACCATGCTGGTATTGCTACTCAAACAGTTGTTGAACGACACCTTCTCAAAACTACCGGCAAAAGAAGAACTGATTTTTCACGTGATGACTTTGTACAAGAGGTCTGGCAATGGAAAGAGAAAAGTGAAAGCGAAATTTTCCGGCAGCTCAAAAAGCAAGGTGCCTCTTGTGATTGGAGCCGCACTCGCTTTACTATGGATGAGCACAACAACAAAGCTGTGCGGACTATGTTCAAAAAACTTTTTGATACTGGCCTTATTTATCGTGGTGACTACCTCGTAAATTGGGACACGGTGACAGAAACGGCCCTTGCAGATGATGAAGTCGAATATGAAGAGCGTAATGGCTATCTTTACTACTTCTCCTACCCGCTTTCAGATGGCTCTGGCACAATTCCCATCGCCACAACAAGACCTGAAACTATGCTGGGTGACACAGCAGTAGCTATTGCCCCAAAAGATGCGCGCTTTCAAGCCTACATTGGCAAAAAGATAAAACTACCGCTCACAGGGCGTGAAATCCCTATTATCGTTGACGATCACGTAGATCCAGCCTTTGGAACCGGAGCTGTAAAAGTAACGCCTGCTCATGACCATAATGACTACCAGATAGGCCTACGCCATGATCTCCCCATGATTAATATCATGACAAAGGATGGCAAGGTAAACGAAAATGGGGGCAAATTTCAAGGCCTGAGCTTTGGAGAGGCGCGTACTGCTGTCGTTGAAGAGCTGAAAAAAGAGGGGCATTTCATCAAAGCTGAGCCCTACGTCAATCGTGTTGGCCTGTCATACCGCTCAAAAGCTATTATTGAGCCACATCTTTCAAAGCAATGGTTCATGCGTATGTCGGCTTTCAAAGATGTTTTAAAAAACTGCATCACCGAAGGCAAAACAGAATTGATTCCTGCACAGTGGGAAGCGACTTACTTTCACTGGATTGATAACTTGCGCGACTGGTGCATTAGCCGCCAGCTGTGGTGGGGACATCAAATCCCCATTTGGTATCACAAAACAGCTCCTGAAACCATTTTATGCTACGATGGGCAAGGCCTTCCGCAAGAAGTTGAACAAAATCCAAATGACTGGGAACAAGACCATGATGTTCTTGATACCTGGTTTTCATCCGCTCTCTGGCCATTTTCAACGTTAGGCTGGCCAGAAAATAGCGCTGATTTGAAGAAGTTTTATCCAAATAGCGTCCTTGTCACAGGCCATGACATTCTCTTTTTCTGGGTAGCTCGCATGCTGATGATGGGGCATATCGCCTTAGAAAAAACACCTTTTCCTCAGGTCTATCTTCACGGTTTAATTTATGGAAAATCTTATTGGAAAAATCAACCGGGCGGCGGCATTGCCTATGTAAATAACGCTGAACGTAAAGAATACGACCTTGGAAAAAATCCTCCCCAAGATGTCCTCTCACGCTGGGAGAAAATGTCAAAATCTAAAGGCAACGTCATTGACCCCAACGAAATCATCGCTGAGTATGGCGCTGATGCGATGCGGATGGCTTTGGCATCGTCGCCGACAAGCAACCCGCAAATTGATCTGGACCGACGCCGCTTTGAAGAGTTCAAAAATTTCACTAATAAAATATGGAATGGTGCACGCTTCGTCTTTATGAACCTTGAAGGGCTTACAAAGAATGATTTTGCAAGCGGACTTAACGACAAGCTATTCTCTCTTGAAGACAAATGGATTTTATCGCGCCTTTCACACATAGTCCAAGAAGTAGATCGTCACCTTGGAGAATATGCTTTTGATCAAGCCACACAAAAGGCTTACAACTTTTTCTGGAACGAATTTTGCGCCTACTACGTCGAAATCATCAAGCGCGTGCTTTTTGGAAAAACTGGTACCCCAGAAGAACGCACCAATAAACAAAAGATTCTTATCATCACCTTACTGCAAGCTGTCCGCCTTCTCCACCCGATGGCACCTTTTATCACAGAAGAGCTCTTTCAGTTGCTTAAAGAGCGTTTTGACAGCCATCAAAGCCAACAGACAGCTGACACCCTAACGCAAGAGGCAGTCGAAGCGTTAAGGCAGCCTGCCTGTATGAAGGCGCCTTATCCTTGTCACCAATCAATACTAACCGACTCTCAAGAAAGCGAGTCACAGTTTGATTTAGTAACCCAGTTTGTCTACGCGATCCGCAATATCCGTGGAGAAATGCAGCTCCAACCGACGATGTCAACTGATGTTTATCTTGTAGCTCACCAATCAGAGCTAGTACACCTTCTGCAAAAAAATCAGCATATCCTGAAGGCACTTGTAAAAATCAGCGAGCTCAAATTTTCAGAAAATGAGCCAGAAAGTATACCTGGAAGCTTTGCCGCGCAAGCAGGCATCAAGATCTTTATTCCGCTTCCCAAAGAAATGATGGAGCAGGAGATGAAGCGCCTTGAAAAAGAAGAGAAAAAACTGATCGAACAAATTGAGCGGATGAGTGGACAGCTATTAAATCCAGCCTTCTTAGAAAAGGCACCAAAAGAGCTTGTGGCAAAACAACAAATGCAGCTTGAGCAATGGAAAAAAGAGCTTGCAGCTATCAGAAAACGTGGAACCACAAGATAATTTACGCAAGTGAAACTCACACGTCACATTCATTTTTCTTCAGTAATTTTGGGGTGCTGCTTCGAAGTAATGAATGCACTGGTGTTGGTTTTCTTGAGTCTGTTTACAAACCTGTAGAGTTGTTAATCAATTTTAACAATAGACAACTTGACTACAAAAGGTTACATCATTCAACACACTATCCTGCCGCCGAAGGCGATCCTGCCCATCCTGTTCTTTCTGTTCTTTCTTAATGTTGTGCCTGAATTTTCATTGTCAATTTATTGAACTTAAGTATCTTATTAATCAACTATCAAAGCCTGGCGCACGTCACATTCATTAACTACGCAATGTCTGCAATGCTTTAACAAAGGCTTCCGGGGGAATAATAACGCCTCCGGTAAACACTGTATCTAATGAATAGATCAGGAAAAGTAAAAACACTGTAGAAGCTGTAAGAATGGAGGTGATCATGATATGTACAGCTAGACTTTCAAGCC
>JAHFTM010000236.1 GCA_023269335.1 Chlamydiia bacterium | reverse complement strand
TCAAGGCCTTGGAATGTATCACTTCCAGGACACGCAACAGATGGCTATAAGTCCAGCAATTACTACACAAAATATTTTCAAATGGTTTCTGAATCAGTTTTCGCTGATCGAAAATAATGAATTACAAACCTATCATGCACACCTTCTGATTACGACACTTGCTAGAAAAACCATGCTTCAGGAACTCAAGAATGCTAATAAAGTGCCAACTGCTCCACCTGTCCAAGAACTTACTGACAAAGCTGTCACAAAACCATTTACACAAGTAGTGCAGCAGCTGATGACGGTCATGCAGGAAATAGCTAGAGATGGTAATTTCCTTCAAGCAACACTGCTCATTAAAGAGCATTTGCAAATTGCGGCGGAGAGCTTGATGAAAGGTGAAGAGAGCTTTATACTCAATTGCAAAGCATCACGCCAAGGCCCATTCAGAGCTCAAGAACCTAACTACTCTAAACTGTATACACTGTGGAACATCCGTGAGTTTGCTACGATCTTGAATGCTGCTTGGAATACTAGAGAGATTTTGCTAAAATAAGCGAAATTACACCAAGATAAAAAGACAAAATGAGGCTTGCAGAAATGGGAATGCTCAACTAGGGGCTGTATAAAACGCAAATAGTTCGGTTCTTTTGCAGAGATATTTAGAAATCATAAAAAGCTCGTAGGTAGTGCTAGGGTTTTTACTTCCCGTTTTTTCATGCTTATCAAAGAGTGCGAGAGAGAGTTTTGATAAGTGCTTCACAGCACCTCTTAGTAAGTCATCAAATAATGCCTCTACGCCCTTTTCATCATGCTCTAAATCAGCAATTAAATGGGTTACTTTATAACCTATAGGGCAGCCTTTTAACCCCTCGTAACGTTCTTCCCAAATATGTACAAGCTCAGGATAAATGTCTCGAAGCTCTGCAATCGTCAAATTGGCAAAATAATGCAGAGCAGCTTGAGGAGCCGTCATATCATCTTGACTACCTGTTTCTTCACTATATTCCATCCATTTTGCTCGATTGATATAGTTTGAATTCAACAAAATTTTTGCCGACACCGGTGAAGTTGTCCTGCTTTCAATCATAGTCAGAAAGGCTTGACAAACCCTTCTCGTCACATCCTTCATCCCGGTAGCAGGCAAATCAGCTTGCGGATTCAAAATACTGTAGACAATTTGTGTCAATTTTACCTTAGGCAATCCTTGCCATTTGTCATCTACTTGTGCTGCAAGATGATTAGGACCACTGCCAGCACTTGCATGGCCGTGCGGAGAAAGACAAAGTGGAGGAAGGCCCTCTTCTGAACCTCTTTCACCACTCCTTCGTGGATTAACGATTTCTGCCCAAGGCACAAGCCGCGGTGATGGCTTATAATTTTTATTTGTAGAACTAAGATACTCAGACAAGCCCTTCAATTTCTTAAATAGATTATCAAGCACAAGAAAGACAAAGGCACATAAGGTTTGATCTGCCCTCTCCTGATTTTTCTTTAACTTATCGATGATATACCGAAAAAAAACTGAACTTTTATTAGAAATAACATAGTCACGAACAGCATGCATCATAACGTGATTTGCAACCTTCTCAACTGTTGTACTCTTACCTCTCCTTTCAGCTTCTGTATAACGTCCCAGCTTGACAATTTTTTCAATCAACGTGCCGACTGTCGCTCTTGTTGTCAACTTGGTTACAACAGTTGACTGCAAAAGAGTGGTATAGACAGGCCTTACATCAGGATAACTCATCATCAGGTTGGAATAGGCATTTTCAAGTTGACCAATCTGTAGCCGATGCAAAAAGCTGCACGCCTTGCTATATGCATCTTCACCTGTTTGCGCATCTAAATACATAGTGATGTATTGAGAAAAAAACTGCTCATAATCTTGCGTAACATGAATTCTCTTATCCTTCAGCTTACCTTTTAGCGCTTGTGCATACTTCTGATCTATAAACTCCGTTTCAAAAAGGGCGCGAAATGCCTGTTTTTTAATATGCGAAGAAGCTCCTTGAGTGGTATACCAGCTTTTTCCCTTCTCAAAAATTTCCATCAGATGAAGTGATGTCAAGGCACCATCATCACAACAGCTGACTATAGTAGATACATCTGAAAAAAGCATGTTTTGTATCTTTGCTATCGCCATAAAATTCCAGATGAGCGACATAGCTTTTTTTCCTGAAAAAGAGGGTGCCGAAAGCTGATTCAACATGGCTTCTTCACGATTTTTATACCCTACAATTCTTGCAAATATGTAGTAGCAGCCGACTAAGTCGTGCGCATTTCTGTCTATAAATTCGTAGACAAGTCCACTCTTTTGCGGACAAATACGCAAGTGGACAATATTTTTTGAATCAGGACCGTTCGTATAAGCGCTATCGCGTACAATAAGACTCTTTGCTAACTGATCCGTTTGCAAAGGAGAAAGCCTGGCAAGAGCCGCGTTATCAAGCAATTTATCGATGTTTAATCTCAGATACATGACAGGACGCAACCATCTCAGTCCAGAGCGTGGAAGCTCGTAAGAAGCTAAATTTGAGTGCACAACGAACAAGTGCCTTCCAGCAAGTGTTGTATTTGCAACTTCTCTGCGCCTTCTGCTTCGCGCTGCAGGCTGAGTGGTGAGGCAAACAGGATAGTCATTTTCTTGTTTCCCAAGACCTGCCTGTCTGGAACTTATTTCTTTACCAGGTAGTAGCGTCATAGCGCCCATCACAATTTAAACGTAACTAATGTACAACTATTATATTTTTTCATTTATAAACCAGCGATGATACGCACCCCTTACTTTCTTATCAAATAAATTCAATTGGCTGACAGAAAATCGCGTCCCGGAGAAATCTAGCTAGGACTGCACATGTTATTTCCTTATGATCTCTAAGAGATAGCTTGATTTTTTTTAATTGCTTTATCTAATGTCTACTTTTTGCACATCTTCGGAGGCCACGTGATCACTGTACAACTGAAAAAGTTTTTTCCTTTACCACTTACATCGTTACTGCTTGCAACCATGCAAGTGACTCCACTACCCCTCACACTTTTATCTGCAGAAGATGCACCCGTTGAATGCATTGCAAACTATGATCATATCAATAGTTCAAAATTCAATTCCCCCCATTCAAGCCGCCACCACTCACTTTCTTTTGGCGAAGGAACCTTTCTAGCCACCTATACCCAGAAACTCAACTCACAACTGGGATTAAAGTATGGCGTTGGCTACACCAACACAAAATTAGACTTTACCCATCGCCCACACATCGAACAAAAGACATTCAACAACCTACTCCTCAGTATAGGTGGATATGTAAAAACTCAGGATAAATGGCTGTGGGACACAAACCTTTACTTGCAAATGAATACAGAACAGCTGAGTCTATCACGCTATACCTTCTTTCGAGGATATCTCCATGGCAAATATGAATGGAAGGAAGATATCAACCTTCACGTTGGCTTAGAGGGGGTCACAGGCATGCATTACACACACATCTGGCCAAGTGTTGGTTTTGACTATCAGTACTCACCTAAAATTCGCTTTA
>JAHFTM010000235.1:2557-3526 GCA_023269335.1 Chlamydiia bacterium | reverse complement strand
ACCCGCTTGCAGGATTTTTTAAAAAAGTGCGGTATTGACAGCCACGCGTTAAGGCGCGAATCAGTGGCAGAATCCACAGCTAGAGATTTTATTTTACGTCTTTTATCTCTTCTCGATGCACCTAAAAATAAGAAGCTACTGTTGCAGTTTTTAACAGGCGAACCATTTTTCTTTTCACAAGATGAGTGTCAAGCGCTTGTTGAGCTGACAGAAGAGGCGCTTTTTTTGTGGGCTTCACATGTGGAGATCATCTTACAGCTGCGCAAGCAGTTTGAAGAAAAAGGCATTTCAGGTCTTGCAGAGCTCTTTTTAGCCGCAGTGTTTACGCAAGATAAAAAAAGTGTTTTAGAAAAGATCTTTTCTCTCCCAGATGGAACTGGAAAAGAGTTTTACATTGATCTCGAACATCTTTTTGATCTGCTTATCCAAGAAGCAAAAGGCAAAAAAACAACACTTTCGTACCTCATTGACTATTTAAAAGAGCTCCCAAGAGCACCAGCTGATGAGAGTCAAGAGCTAGCTTTGCGCTATGAGGTGCAAGAGAGCGCCATTCAGATACTAACAATGCATAAAAGCAAGGGACTAGAATTTGACGTTGTCTTTGCTTTAGGGGTTGCAAGCCGTACAAAAGTCTATGAGCGTAAAAGTTCAAGCGAAGATGATGCAGAGAAGATGCGTCAGCTTTATGTTGCCTGTACGAGGGCTAAAAAAAGGCTCTACCTTCCGGTGTTGATTGAAGCGGATAAAAAAAAGATTACGCGCTTTAGCGCTTCTTGTATGGAGCTATTTTTAGCGGAAGTGTCTCTTTCAGAAAAACTGGGGATTACTTCAGAGGATATCTATGATGAGATTGGAGATGAGAGTATAGAGGCAGCGCTGTGCTACCTTACAGCCACATCACCTCACATCAGTAAAAGTGAAGTGCTATCAGTTGATGAGTGCTATTTTTCAAAAGATGAGAAAAAAGAA
>JAHFTM010000235.1:0-2547 GCA_023269335.1 Chlamydiia bacterium | reverse complement strand
AAAGAAGCTCCCTATATGCCAACAAGTGCTTTTGAGATTCCAATACAGAGGCTTTTTGTAGAGTCTTTTTCCAGTCAGAAAAGTAAATATAAGCAGGTGCAAACGGCCATTAAGAAAAAAGAAAAGGTCGAGCTACAAGGAAAGGACGTGGGGATTATTTTGCATAAGCTGATTGCTGAATTTTTACCTGAAGCCAGAAGTATACCGGATACACTTGTATGGACGCAAAAAAAATTAGCAGGGACGATGGTAGAAAAAAATTTTGAAGAGATAAGTGCGCTTTTAGCCCAGCTACTAGATGTGACTTTGCCGCTTTCATCAAGAGGTATCTGCCTGCGTGATGTGGATATGAGTCGTTCATTTCAGGAGATGGAATTTGTCTATCAAGAATCACCTACATCGCTTGTAAATGGCACTTTTGATTTTGCTTTTGAGTATGAAGGGGTAAGCTACCTTATCGATTGGAAGTCGCATACACTGGATGAGTATTCAGAGGAAACACTCTTAAACACGATAAAAGAGCATAACTATGATCTGCAAGCCAGAATCTATACAACGGCCTTTAAGCGTTATTTAAAGCAGTTTTCAAAACCCTTTGGCGGCATCTTTTTTGTTTTTCTCAATGGCATCTGTCAAGGTACGAGAAGAGGAGTGGTTTTAATCGATGAGTGAGAAAAAGAGAAGTAGAGGTGTTGCTACGCTACTGTGGAAAAAAAAGCAGGGCATAGACGAAGAAGTTGACTCGCTTGCCGGCATACAGGATCTGCTTTTGCAAAATATTCAACTAGACGCACTGGATCTACTGACAGCTGAAAAGATGGCGTGCGGTAGTAGAGATCTTTTTGTATTGATTGCTTTTTTGAGTGCTGCTTTTCGTCGGGGGCATTTGTGTATTGAAGTGACAAAAGAGATAATTTTTCCTGACCCCAAGTTGATTCTGATCGCAAAAGAGAAACAGGCGTGTGACTATCAAGACATCGAAAAGGCAATTCAGGCAGGCTTTTTGCAAGTAAAGCATGTTGAGGGGGTGATAAAAGAGGGTACCAGGCTTTATTTTTCGAAGGCATATGAAGAAGAAAAAAGGGTGTGGCAGCACTACAAAAGGCTGAAAGAGAGTAGCTGTGAAAATTTTATAGAGGCTGATTTTGATAGATCAAAGTTGAATGCAGAACAAGTGCAAGCAGCTCTTCAGGCATATAAAAGCACGCTTTCTTGTATTTACGGGGGCCCTGGAACCGGCAAAACTTATACAGCAGGAATTTTTTTGAAAGGGTACTTAAAAAGCTATCCTCAGGAAAGAAAACAGCAGTTACGCATCGCACTTGCTGGGCCAACCGGAAAATCGGTAGCCAATTTAGAAAAGAGTATTCAAAGAGCGTTGGGGGATGATTTTGAGTATAATAAAAAGTATTTTGAAATCAAAACATTGCATGCGCTTTTGGGAATGCGTCGTTTTGCTACACAGCCACAAAACGTACCCCCAGCGCTGTTAGCATATGATCTTTTGATTGTAGATGAGACATCTATGGTTGATGTTTCCTTGATGGGGCAGTTATTGTCACGCATACCAAAAGGAGCAAAGATTGTATTTTTGGGCGATCCGCATCAGCTGCCGTCGGTAGGTCCGGGGGAGCTTTTTTCCCGCTTTGTAGAATTGGAGCCAGCAGGTGCGCTTACCAAATGTGAACGTACAGATCTACAAGGCATTTTACAGCTCGCCTCCCATGTGAAAAATGGTGCTGAAGATGAGGCAATGGCACTTTTGTTAGAAGGTGGAAGGGAGAAAAATGGATCTGTCTGTTTTCATCCGGTCGAGCATGATGAAGGCCTACAGGAGCTGTTTTTAAAGGAAAAAGAGCGTTTTGCAGCAGAGTATCACGCGATACTCACTAAAGAAACTGACCCTGAAGAGAGGCTATTTTCTCTACCCCGTTTTCGACTTTTATCACCGCTTCAAGATGGGCCGTGGGGTGTCAAAGCGATGAATGAGCAGTTTTACAATGCGTGCGAGCCGATCCTGATTGTGCAAAACGACTACCAGCTGAATTTGATGAATGGGGAGATTGGTCTGCTGGATAAAAAGTGCGCCTATTTTGAGGCCAAAGAAGGAGAAAAGCTTTGGAGGGTGCCGGCAATTTTACTTTCTCACTATGAGAGGGCCTATGCGCTTTCTGTGCATAAAAGTCAGGGCAGTGAGTTTGAGCATGTCATCTTATTTTTGCCTCCTGGCTCTGAAGTATTTGGCCGTAAGATGCTCTATACAGCGATTACGCGGGCCAAGAAAAAGCTTGAAATCTTCAGCTCGCCTGAAATACTTCGTGCCTGCATACGCAACGAGTGCCGCAGGCTTTCGTCATTGAGTTTATAAAAGGCAATTGTCTTCAAAACAGAAGATCTCTTACGATAAATGACTTGTCTACATTTGATTTTGCCTGAATAGCTCAGTTGGTAGAGCAGCACATTCGTAATGTGTTGGTCGCGGGTTCGACTCCTGTTTCAGGCAATTTTTTGGACTATACACAGAAATGTTAGCCAAACAAGGCCGGG
>JAHFTM010000032.1 GCA_023269335.1 Chlamydiia bacterium | reverse complement strand
TCCTTTGAGCAGATGGATGCTGACGCACGTGAGCTATTCCTTGCCCACGGCTCACAGGGCTCCCTCATAGATGGTAACCGTCTCGACTTTTACTGGCTTGTCGATAAAAGCGATGGGGTGATCATTGACGCACGTTTTCAAGCTTTTGGTAACACTGCCCTCATCGGGGCAGGTGAAGTTGCCTGTGAGCTTGTCATTGGGAAAAACTACGACCAGGCCCATCGCATTACAGCAGACCTTATCGACAAACATGTTCGCGATAAAAGCGATATCCCGGCCTTCCCGGAAGAAACCTACCCTCACCTCAACCTCGTTGTCGATGCTATTGAAGATGCTCACAGAGCGTGCCATGGCATACCGCTTGCTGATAACTACACAGCTCCGCCAGTCACTGGCCACAACATAGAAATTGTTGATGGAGGCTATCCGGGCTTTAAAGAGTTGCCCATCAAGCAAAAACTTGCTGTCATTGAAGAGGTGGTAGCTCGTGAAGTTCGTCCCTATATTGAACTGGATGCAGGGGGCATTGAGGTTCTTAACTGTATTCAGGGAGTTGAAGGTTACGAAGTCATCATCGTCTATCAAGGTGCCTGTACAAGTTGTCATTCATCTACAGGAGCAACATTATCCTATATTCAGCAGATACTGCGCGCGAAAATTGACCCCAGTATTACAGTTACCCCAGATTTACAATAAACCCTCTTTACATAAGTTTTATATTAGATTCTTGACAGCAGTTCCCTCTGAAAACAGGGTCATGCTCCCAATATACTTTCAAATAAAAAATAATAAAGAACAGGATTACCAGAATGGCCAGGATATATGAATTGCTTCTTTTTTATTGTTTAGAAAGAGGAAATCCTTCTCTTATCCTGCATATCCCTGCTTATCTTGTTATATTTATATTCAGGATCATGCTCACAATATACTTTCAAATAAAAAACAATAAAGAACAGGATTACCAGGATGGGCAGGATAGATGTAGTGTCTAGAAAGAGAAAATCCTTCTTTTATCCTGCATATCCTGCTTATCTTGTTATATTTATATTCAGTATCATGCTCACAATGTACTTTCAAATAAAAAACAATAAAGAACAGGATTGCCAGGATGGGCAGGATAGATGTAGTGTCTAGAAAGAGAAAATCCCTCTTTTATCCTGCATATCCTGCTTATCTTGTTATATTTATATTCAGCTGGAGCGGCTGGATCATTGACTAAGTACAAGTTATTTACTATATGTAGTAATATTTATTTTAATATAAATATTTATGTACTATAATAAGGAATGTAAACCTCGAGGTATTCTATGGCAGCAGTAGGTGGTGGTGTTCCCGACATGGATCATTTTCAAGATCTAGATAATGTCGCGGCTTGGCCAGCACAAAATGCCCTCAAGTCACGAGATGAGGGAGTCTCCGTTGTTACAAGTGGCAGATGGGCTCGCTTCAAACGGAGTTTACGTCAGCTGTTTGGCACACAATCATCCATTGAAGACGTATTTAATAAGGCAATTAAAAGACTAAGTGATACGCAGAAAGTAGCTATAGGTAGTCAGGTAGAAATCGAACAGTTTCAAAGAAAGCTTAAGCATCTTAGAAGTGGTCTTTCAGATCTACAAGAGGAGAGGCTGACTTATATTTCCAAAGAATTAAATGCCGCGCTAAATAAAAATAATGTAGTTGCTATTATTAAGATCTTTAAGCAACAAATGGCGCATATAGGTCTGGCAGTACATGGTATAGAAAGCTTGAATGAAGCTCAGCGGAAAGAACATAAAAATGACCTGGTAAATAAAGTAGCTACTGCATTTGCTCAATCAAAAGTATTTCAAAACAGTCTTTTACAAAGAATGACGGAGATTCCCCGTGATACGCAAGTACAAACGGATTCTTTTGTCCCTCAGACAGGTCCACGAGTAGAAGAGCAGGTAACGCGTACTCATACTATCGAATTTTTACAAAATAGATATGAGGCTCAACTAGCCAGTAACCGAATGGAATTAGCAGAGGTGAATACGCAGCTAAGGGCTCTCATTGGTTCACATAGCGAACCTGCTTTGAGTAGGAAAACGATACTTGAAATCAAAAAGCAACAACTTGAGAGCGCTATAGAAATCATCGATAAAAAACTAGCAAACCTTCAAAAATTTAAAGCAGAGTATGCAGGTAAGACGTGGATTGGAAGTAATGACTTTCGGGATATGGCCAAACGTTATGCTTTGGATATGGGCGAAATGACTGCTGCAGGCCTTGTCAATGCTCGTAATCATACCGTTACAACACGGAATGCAGATAACAGGGTCATCAACAGCAGAACAATTCATCGCAGTGGTGCAATTGCTGACTTTAACGAAGGGCAAAAATTATTTGAATTGCAAAAGAAATTAGATGTGCTTTTAAAAGAATTGAAAGAGATAAAAAAAGCAGGGGTTGGTAGAGACAAAAGAGGATTAGAAAGGCAGAAGAGTCTTAAAGAAGCTGAAATTGCTCTATTACAAGCTGAAATCAAAAGTCTTAAAAAGGGAACAACGCTAGAGACGATGGAAGCAAAATTAAAAGAAATCAATAAGCAGATAGCTTCCTCGAATGATCCTTCTGAGGCTTTAAAGGCAAAACGAGCAAGCTTGATACGCGACATTGCCGAGAGGCGCGGAGTACTTCAAGATCAATTTTTGCAACTTTTAAGCAGTCAATATGCAGAAGCGGTAAAAAAAGCAAAAGGAGATCCTTCCAAGCCTCTCAGTGAGACGTTTGTGCTTACTCAAATGTCGCTGCTCTCTCCAGAAAAAGTGAAAAATATGCCTGGATTTATTCAGAATGAAGCTACTTTCATGAAGGATATGGCTCACATCTTTAAAGAGTTTCAGGATGCAAAAATTGCATTTGGTCCACCTGCACCAAGCGTGTCTAGCGATGGAAGAACTGTCAGACTCCCAAGAGAAGCTGATGTTCAATATCCACCGAAAGTCACTTTAAAAACCCTTTTTTTTAACGTATCTGTTCAGGATGGAACAAAAAATACAGGGGTGCAACAAGAGATCAATAAAAAAGCATTTGCGCAACTTCATGAGCTTGCTAGCGGTCTTGAAGATAGTAAAGAGAAAACCACACTGCTTGCAAAAATAAAGGCTTTAGAGGCTGAACTCAATAAGAATGGTGGATCGTATGAAATCGCGGCACAAATTTTGAAGCTTGCTCAAGAGATATCAGAAGTATGCAAATTTGGCCTAGGCGAAGGTGTGAACTGCTTTAGTGGTAAAGATCGCACAGGCGAGCTCATCAAGTATATTGCAAGAGATGAATTTGCAGCTCACATTCCAGCTGATATTCCGCATGCAGCAAAGATCAAAGAGGCATTTGATTCTGCGGTTACAGGATTGGATATGGCGGATAGAAATAGGTTTCAAGATAGGTTCCAGAGTAATAGTAACAATAGAGCAGAGCTGAGGAAAATTTATAAAGAAGTCGTTGAAAAACAAGCAGCACGAGCTATTCAATCTTTTGAAGATTTACTCAAACAAGACGTAAGTGCTGACAGAAATAATGAGCTCAATCAAGCGTTTAGTCGACTTATTCCACAGGAAATTCCTAACCGAGAGGAGCTCATACAGGGTTTCATAGAGCATGTAACGATGCTACCTAAAAATCAAGCATGGCTTCTTGCTCAATTTAAGCTTGTGGCTCAAGAGCGTGCTGCAGTGGATGCTTTTCGGTTTGATCTCAGCACTCTTAATAAGTCAGAGCTCATCGATCAGTATGAACAGCATCTTGCGCGGCCAGATGGCGTTGCACGTACGATAGCAGCTGAAAACATTGGCTCACACATTTTGAAGCCTTTGGGTCAATTAGGATTAAGTTATAGTGAACAAATAGCAAATCTTTGGGAACAAAGAAAAGTCACAGCTTAAAATAAAAAAGGCCATTCATATCGAATGGCCTTTTTTATTTCGGAACTATACAACAATTAGTTGTATTGGCTTTCTTCGGAACGCTGGCGGAAAGGTTTACGTGGTGGACGTGAGTCACCGCGGAAATCGCTGCGTGGGCCTCTTGGACCACCGCGGCTTCCACCGTCTCTTTCGCCTTCTGCACGAGCTGGGCTCACACGAAGAGGACGACCGAGGAATTCTGAATCGTTCAATGCATCACAAGCGGCTTGTCCAGCAGCTGCATCTTTCATCTCTACAAAACCAAATCCTTTGGATCTGCCAGTGTATGGGTCTTGTACGATGCGGATGGAGATCACTTCACCGTGCGCTTCAAAAAGCTGTCTGAGAGTGTCTTCGGTTGCATCCCATGAAAGGTTTCCAACAAATATCTTCATTTTAAAAATTCTCCTTTACGAGTGTTTTGCAATTTTATTGTTTTTTCCAAATTCTGGAAAAGATACAGATTGCTTCTGAAAATTAAATGACGATGTGAAAAAGTATGCGAGACTTTAGTAAGAGTAAGATGATTCACAAGAGATAGTCTCAAATAGAAGAGGTACAAGATAGGAATTAAGAAGAACAACTTTCACGAACGAATAACCTTTTTCACAAATAACATGCTTAACAACTTAATTTCTTTAGTTGATTCAGCTATGGATGCGGTTTTTACGCATCTACGCTTTTAATTTACAGGATCATTGTAGCATACAGATGATTTATGCACACTCTGTTTTTTTGTAAATGTTCTGCTGCCTTGCAGTGACTGTCTGTCTGCAGCGTAGTATCTTTTACGAAAGAGCCTCTCATCAAGACTCTTTCGCAGATCGCTCTGGCCTCTTCAGCTTGTTGCTTACTCGCTTGATTCTGACTCCGACTCAGTTTCAGTTTCATCAGGTAATCTTTCTTTTGATTTCTTCTTGATTGCGGCTTTTTCAGAAGAACTTGATGATGATTTCTCTAACTCTGAGTCAGACTCCACAGAAGGTTTAGGACGCACTTTTTTTATGTGTTCATGAAAAGACTGAAGAGAAATTTTAAGTGTCTCTGCAGCATCTTTTGCGAGTAGTGTTCCATCGTCGAAGGCGGGAAGCATAGCTTTCATTTTTTTGAGCATTGCCTCGGTTATTGTAGTAGCTGATTTTTTCTGAGTGGGATTCTGTCCTTTTTCTATTGTTCCTTTTATATGGGAAAAGCTAGTTTCAGAAATACTACATTTTTCAGCTGCTGCTCGCTGAGTGATCTCCCCATTTTTGATCAAAGGGAGAAATTTTTTTACATTCTCTACATCTTTATCTGTTACTTGCCTAGCTACTCGCCTCTCAAGAGGATTCTCACCTTTTGTTAGTTTTCTGAATATTTTTGAAAATGTTGCTTCAGTAATGTTGCACTGTAAAGCGGCGGCTTTCTGCGAAAGTTTTTTTGCTTCGATTTTAGGACGCAAATTCTTTACTTGTTCAATCATCAGCTCTGTTATCTTTTGAGCGGGTCGTCTTTTTGAAAAAGACTCACCATCGGTATGCTTTCTAATGATATCGCTCACTTGAGTTTTAGCAATTTTTACCTTTTCAGCTATTACAGTGTGGCTTAATTTACCCTCTTGATGGAGTTCCACTACTTTTTTCCAGATTTTTTCGGTCACTTTTTGAGTTACTTTTCGCTGGGTCGGATCTTTTCCTTCCTGTAGCAGTTTCACTATCTTTTTAACGGTGTCTGCAGTAATTCCGCACTCTTTTCCAGCTTTGTTATAACTCATCTTCTCAGATTCGATTAGTTCTCGTCGCTCTTTTACTAGCTTCACTATTTTTTCCGTTACTTTATGATGAAATTTTTTCTCAAGGGGATCTTCTCCATTGTTCAATTTTTCAATGACTCGTTTTGTCACTTTTACAGTAAGTCCATGCTCTCGAGCTACAGATCTTTGAGAAATTTTTTTGGATGTAATGTCAGGGAGTTGTGCCTTTATTTTATCCACAATTTCTTGGGTTAATTTTGGGGACGATTTTTTCTTAATAGAGCTTGCTGGTTGTGTCATCACATCTTCTTGCTGAAGAGAATCAAGTATAGAACTAGACAAAGCAGCTGATACAGAACTAGAACTAGCTGAAATAGAACTCATATATAACCTATGGGAATTTAATTTTTTTGACGGGGCAAATTTTATTACGTTTACTCTATTTTTCCAACGTAAAATAGGTACTTATTAGCTAAGAGATCTAATTAGTAGTCATCTTCATTTATGAATGAGGTAAGTCGTTTATTAGGCTTTGTTGAAAAATTCAGTTCAGTAAAAAAGCAACTGCTTTACTCTTAAGTTAAATAATTTACTTTACACGTGAGAGCTGCATCATCAGATGAAGCTTGCTCATCAATTTCAAGGAATGAACATTTGGCAAAGGCAGGCGCACGAATGGAAACAAGTAAGCCACATCTATGTGCCCTATCCTTACACGAGCTATGCTAAAAACTGCTCGACAGCATTCTCATCTATTTTTTCCCGAATGACCTTCTGGAGTTTTTTCAGAGCGCTTTTGTTATTTGGATCAAGCGCCAGTGCTTTTTTATATAAGCGTTCTGCATCTTCGCTCCTGGCTTTTTCATAAGTATGAAAGTCACCTAACATCTCATAGCCCACCGTCCAGCCTGGTTTTAAGGCTATAAGATTTCTGAAACATGCTTCTGCTAGTCCAAACTGCATCATGTTCATCGCCAACTTGCCCAAAAGCATTTGTGCAAATGCATCCCGTGGATTTAATTCTAAAGCAGCTCTGCAATGAAAAATCGCTTCATTATCTTTTTTTTGCACTCTGTAAATATCTGCAAGCCTTGATCTAGCAAAAGAATTATCAAAACCACAAACGATCGCTTTTTCAAAGTACATCTGAGCCTGATTGAGCTTTTTTTCTGTCACCCCCTCATTGATCATCACATGGCGAAGGCTGTTTGCTAGAAATGCAAGCACTGCTCCATTTTCAGGAGCTATCATTTGAGCTATGTGGAAATGCTCTACGCTCTCTTGGAAGCGGCCTATCTGCTTGCAGATCTCACCAAGCCCCGTAGATATAGGAAGTAAATCTGTGCACAGCCCAAGATGAGCCCTCAGACCAACGAGAGCTGCATCTTGCTGTAAAAAATTTTCAAAGAGGGTTTGGATTTCTTGATTCTCTGGTTCTATTTGAAGCGCTTTTGAAAATAAGCCATAGGCTTTTCCCAGCTGTCCTTTAATCTTATAAAGACACCCAAGCGATGCCCAGCAAAAAGCACAAGCTTGATTCAACTTCAGCGCTATTTTAAATAACTTTTCAGCTTTTACTAAGTCACCCTTACTCCTCATAATATCGCCTGCTTTAGCAAGTACCGCAGTATTACAAGGCTCATCTGCCAATGTCCATGCACAGATATGAAGTGCCAAATCAGGAAGTATGCCTTTGCTAAGAAGTAAAAATCTTCTGGCTTCACTCACTTCTTCTGATTTGTTACACGAGCTTGCTAAAATTAGGGCCTTTTCAAAAGGCGGAGTTTTTTGATTTACTATACCTAAAGAAAAAATACCGAGCTCTTTGTCTCCTACAGCATAATAATGCACTTTTTCATACGTTCTGTTAGAAGTTTGTAAGGCAACACCATCAACTATGAGTGGCTGGCCATCTTTTTTAACAATCATGGCAAGCACGTAGGGACGTGGTACCTGATGGAAAAGAGATTTATCTATGAGACTTCGAAATGTTTTTTTAGTGAGAGGGCACACAAGATCTTGAACTACTTGAACTGGAAGCTGCGTGAGGGTAGGCTCTATACTCATATCTATAATTCCTTAATTTTACAAAAATTCGGTGGAATTGTAAAAATTTATTCGATTAATTAATAGAGATAATTTATTTACAAAAACCGTTATTTGAAATATAATTACTATTTATAATTAATAATTTATTATAAATAAAGGTTTTTGTCATGAACATACACGAACCCGCTCGTGCAGCAAGCCTAGATACTCAAGGAAGTTCAACGAGCGTCGGTGATCAATCGAAACAGGCTACTTTTCCGGAAAAACTTGCTGGGCGAGAAGTCACTCGGAATGACAATACCCAAAGGTTACTGCCTCTAGAAATCAATGCTCTTATTTCAAGCTATATTCCAAGCGATGAAATCCAAGAAATGATTGAACAAGCAGGTGGCCTGCTTGATGTTCTTCCCAAGGTAGTAAAAGTACGTGCTCAAAGCGAAGCTAGTGTACAGAGAACACTCAAGATAAGAAATCAAGATATTACGACTGCCATGCTTCAAGCTATCGGACGTGATTTTCCTTTTCTCTCTATGCTTAACGTAGAGGGATCCTCGCTGAATGGACGCGTTCATTTTACAACAGCTGATATCCAACTACTTCTTCCTCAGCGTCCTTTTCTTACAATTACTGGGATCGTCAAAGTGCAATTCGAGCGGGCGAGAGAAAAACTAGCACTGGGAGAAATCGAAACGCAAGACATTGAATCCATGTATATGAAGTACCGAGAGTTGATGCGTTCACCAAAAAAGACTCGTGAAGACGAAAATTCTTTTCAACGCTATAGCAAACTACTTCCAAAATCACTCCTCGAATTGAGGCGGCTTACCTTGGACTATAGGCGACTTCAAGAGTTACTCTGTGAAATGGAACTACGCACAGCAAGAGATGTGCGACGCTAATTTACGCCATTTGTGAATAAATAGACTGTGCCCTACAATGCCGATAAAGTTGGATAGAATTTGTTACTTATGAATTCATTTTTACGGGTTATTCAGATGATTAGCGTGCCTGTTGCGACGATGCGAGAAAGACCAGAAGATGATGCAGTAATCGTATCACAGGCAATTTTTTCCGAGCAGGTGCATGTTCTTGAAAGTCAAGATTTATGGCTAAAGATTGAAACACTTGCCGACCATTATGTAGGTTGGACAAAAAATGAGGCAGTGTACACTTCATCATCACCACGAGCGATGCCAACTGTAGTTGTCGCCCGTTTAGCTGCCCACCTGTATAGTGTTACTGACACTGAGCGTGGGCCAATACTCACGCTTCCATTTGAAAGTCGCCTTGAGCTTATCGAAGAGCTTCCTCAGGGTAATCAGCGCTGGCTAAAAGTGAGGCTGCCTGATGCTACCTATGGCTTTATACAACGAGGTGATGTGACCTTTGAGACAAAGAGGCTCAGTCGTCAAGAATTAGGCACGTTTAGCCGGCAGTTTTTAGGGCTTCCCTACACTTGGGGCGGTAGATCAAGCTTTGGCTATGACTGCTCGGGCTTTGTGCAGATGCTCTATCGGCAGATGGGAGTGGCACTTCCTCGCGATTCAAAAGATCAAATCAATTGGGAAGGGTTTCGTACGATTGAAATTGCAGAGCTTCAAGTAGGAGATCTCATTTTCTGGGGAAAAAATGCACAGAAAATCAACCATGTCGGCATGTATCTAGGTGATGAAAAATTCATCCATACAGTAGCCTCAGTAGAGAAAATGCCCTATCTTCGTATAAGCAGTCTTAACGATCCAGTTTGGAATGCTCATCCCTCTAACTACCATGCGTACCGCGCAGCGAGAGGGATGAAATAAGTTATACGAATGATTCTAGTAGTTCACTACAGCAGTTATTTTTTAAGACCTAATAACCGATCTTCTTCATTCTTACTGATAGTAAAATTTTTCTCTCGATACGATTGAATAAGAGCTTTTTTTTGCTGCATTTTCGAAGGAAGGAAACATTCCCAGCACGCTAGAGTTTTAGTTCTTGTAAGCTCACAGCTGTTCTCAAAGCCACTACTCAAAAAATCAGCAATGCCAACAAAAAAACAGGCAATTACGCTGGGAATAAAGCCAACAATGCCACACAAAAGAGCTGTACAGCAGTTTCTTGATTGCCTATCAATCTGCACAAGTTGATTCAGTAGAGCTGTTTCAGTTTTTTTTGGGAGCTGCGTCTTTGGCTCTTCCATTGATTGGAGAGAGTCAGTTGCTTGTGGTGGAAGTGGTGCCACTGCTAATTGAGTGTCAGTTGTCTCGGGGCCCTTTTCCCACAAACGCGCATAAGCGCTATTTGAAGCTTCGTTTCCTGTTGTGTTTACCATGAATACTCTCCTATTTATTTTTCTACGATTAGTTTTACAATTGTCTTAAATTTTGTCTTTAAATTCACTTTGTTTTAGCGTTGAGAAGAATTACTTACTTGAAAAGGACGCATCATCATGTTGTCTTCATGATCTAAAATATGGCAGTGCCATACGTAGCCACCACCACCGGGATAGCCAAAACCATCGTTTTTAACACCAAGCTTGGCAGTTGGGTCAAATGTAAACCGATTATGACCTGCTTTCACATGCCCAACCGGAATAGTTTGAGGAGACCAGCGAACAGCAATGCGAGTCACAGTGCCAGGGTACATTTTCACCGTATCCTTCCAGCCAAATTCATTGGGATCGCACGAGAGAGTAGAACCTAATAAGAAGGGTGTTACATCAGGATTACCACCTAGTTTTGAAGTACTTAAATAGCGTAGAGGCGGTCCATAAGTGTACACTGTTCCTGGAGGTACACCTGAAGGACGTTTTCGATAGGCATTCCAGAGATTCTCATAAAGATCTCGATAAGAGCCTGTACAAGTAAAGGGAGGTGCGATGTTTCCGACATAAAAAGCCTGTCTATTCAATATTTGAAATTGAATCAGGTGAATATGAATGGGGTGAGCATCCGGTGTAAGATTGATAATCTCCCATATTTCTGTCGAGCCTACCTGAGGAATCTCTGTCACATAAATCGAGTGCTTATTATAGGGGACCGAATCGCGAAGATGTTTCTTATTATATGGGTTTCTCCCGTCATAGCTTGTGTTATTGAGCGTCACAACCACTGGGGCGGTAGAGTAGGGATCCTCCTGTTCAATAAGCACGAGGCTTCGAGTGAGGTTCGGGACTACACCTGTGGCCAATTGCCCATCACTTTTTGCAAGTCTAACAATTCTGTTAGAACCTTTTCGCAAAATA
>JAHFTM010000234.1 GCA_023269335.1 Chlamydiia bacterium | reverse complement strand
TGTTACAATCCATTCAGTACGCATAGGCTATAATGAGGGAAACTGCGCCAAAAAGCGCATATCATTTTCAGCAAACAAACGAATGTCTGTAATGCCATAACGTAAAAGAATAAGGCGCTCTACACCCAACCCCCAGGCGTATCCCGAGTATTTTTCAGGATCAAGACCACAATTGCGAAGTACTTGCGGATGAATCATCCCCGCACCTAAAATTTCAAGCCAGCCTGAATTTTTACACAGCGCACACCCTTTGCCCTCACAGACAAGGCAGGCCATATCAATCTCACAGCCAGGCTCAACAAAAGGAAAATAGCTTGGCCGTATACGCAGTGACACATCCTTATGGAACAACTTCCTGATAAATTCTGACATCGTACTGATCAAATCTTGAAACGAAACATTTTCAGCTACATACAACCCGTCTACCTGATGGAAAAAGACATGCGAACGTATGCTGATAGTCTCGTTACGATAGACTCTTCCAGGACAAATAACGCGAAGCGGTGGCTTCATAGTCTCTAAAAGTCTGCCTTGAAATGTAGTTGCATGGGTACGCAAAAGCACATTGGGTTCAATGTAGAAGGTATCTTGCATATCACGAGCAGGATGATCTGGAGGAAAATTCAACACTTCAAAGTTATAGTAATCAGTTTCGATCTCAGGACTTTCTACCACTGAAAAACCCATGGAGATGAACGTATCAACAATTTCATCAATCATGGCTGATATCGGATGCTTAGAGGCCAACACTTTCTGTCTTCCAGGAAGCGTTGTATCAATGCTTTCTTGTGAGAGCTTACTTGCTTCTTCCTTTTCAGAGAAAAAAAGCTCTGAACGCTCGAGCGCCTTTTCCACATATACTTTCAAGTCATTAACAAGCTTACCAAACTCAGGCTTATCTGCTACTGCAACATTACGCAAATGCTGCATCAGCGCCGGTACTTGCCCTTTTTTGCCCAAATATTTGATCTTCAGCTCTTCAATTTCTTTTACAGATTTGCAAGCTTCTGCATCTTTATCAAAAGCCTGGCGTATTTCATCAATTATCTCTTTCATCTGTTACCCCAAAAAAAAACCCAAGTCATATAATGACTTGGGTTTTAAAATCTAAGAACAATTCCTTAAACTCTCTTAAGCTAGCGCTTTTTTGGCAGTTCCAATAACCTGCGCAAACCCATCTGGGTCACGAATAGCCATTTCAGAGAGCATTTTGCGATTGATCTCGCACCCTGCTTTCTTCAATCCAAAAATCAGTCTGCTATAGGACATTCCATGAATCTTTGAGGCAACCCCAAGTCTTGTAATCCATAAGCTTCTGAAATCACGCTTTTTAAGCTTACGATGTTCATAATTGTAAGCCATTGCTCGCATCACAGCATCCATCGAAAGACGAAGGTGATTCTTACGATCTCCCCAAAATCCTTTGGCTTGCTTAAAAATTCTTTTCTTTCTACGATGCGATGCTACCGCATTTGTAACTCTAACCATTGTTCACTTCTCCATCCAGTGTAAGAGATATACTATATTCCCATCAGTCTCTTGTACATAGCTGTCTGCCCTGAACTCACAAATGCAGGCGTCTCAAGATGATGTTTTCTCTTTGATGATTTTTTTGTTAAAATATGACGCTTTCCAGGTCTGCCTCTTTTGAGTTTGCCTGTAGCTGTCACTCTAAAACGGGCCTTTACAGCCTTTACTGTTTTCATTTTCGTCACGTCACACACTCCTAAAAAGTTTGCGAATATGGTAGCACGTTCATACCAAATCACGCAAGAAATTCACGCAAAAAAGTTGTTATTGGCGTCAGGCCGCGGATTTTTCGATCTGCAACTATAGGCAAATCACAGAATCACGCCTAAGACAACAATAGTCTTTCCATCATGCAAAAAATAATTTTATTTCTTCTTCTTGACTCCAGGTGCCAACACCATATTCAAGATTCTTCCAAACATTTTTGCAGGCATTTCAATAGCTGCAACTTCTTCTAAGGCTGCATTGACCTTTTCGATCAACCTTTTTCCAAGCTCAGGATGCATCATTTCACGCCCACGAAACATAATAGTGATCTTCACCTTATTTCCTTTTTCAAGGAATTCATGCGCTTGGCGCAGTTTCACATCAAGGTCATGCTCACTTATGTTTGGGCTAAGCTTAACCTCTTTTACTTTTACTTGGTGTTGCGCTTTCTTATTTTCTTTTTCTCGCTTGGTTTGATCATAGCGAAACTTTCCATAATCCATAATTTTAGCAACTGGTGGTGCCGCTGTAGGAACAATCTCGATCAAATCAAGGCCTTGCTCCTCAGCTTGGGCTAGCGCTTGAGCTAAAGGCATAACGCCAAGTTGCTCGCCAGTTGCACTGATTACTCGAAGTTCTCGAGCTCGAATCTCATGATTCACTCTCAAATTTTTATTTCTCTCCCATTTTCTCGCGATGTAAGAGCATTCCGTTCATCTCTTTTACTAAGAAAACTCACACATCGTCCATTTCTATAGTTATTCCAACCCTATTTGCTCCCGCTGAAGCAACAAAGGAAGTACTCCTGCACTCTTTTCTACAAGAAGAGCCACTACTCTTTCCAGTGAAAAGAATGAACTTTGACTCATTGTCAAAAATTCATGACCTTCTTCATCTTTCAGATCAGAGACAGCTAACTCTACTGTTGCCACGAGCCACTTGACTCCCCTGACATCTGTAGCGTACGCTTCAATCTTAGGCCCTAAAATTGCACTTTTTTGAACTTGGGTCTCAAATGTACAACTGTTTGCCTCAAGGCTTTGAGTAAATACTTCGACTTGTCCTTTAATCGCACTCTTTCCCTCTCTTTTCCCTTTCGGAAGAAAGAATACGTAGGAATAGTCCAAAGCAAAAAGCCTACCTATTTCTTGAATGAATTGCAACGACGAATTCAGCTCAGAAGCTAGCTCTTGCGGCCTGCAAAAAGTATGGAGACAGTCACAAAACATACTTTTTGTCAAAAAAAGCCCTTCTGTGTCTTTAGCATACAGCCATGTTTCTCTTTCAGTAAGTTCGGCATAGCGCTTTGGTCCATTATAGCGCGCTTTTGATAAAGCAAATGTAAAAAGTTCTGTGTGTTCAGCCTGGAGCGAAGAAAAACTGTAAAGCTTCTCTTCCATCTCAAAAACAGGCGCTTCTACATCATCCATTTGTAAGACTTGCCTTTTCTTCTTTGTCTTGCACTCTGTTATTTTCGGAGTTGATACAAGCTCAAAGCCCCATTTTCTACATGCCTTTTTCCACTTTTGTACAATATTTTCCCTAACAACCATTCCGTCAGGTAGCCAAAAAGGTCGATCTTTTACAACAAGCAAATTAAGTTCTTCACACAGCGTCTCAGGATCGTTTTGCTTAGCAAGTTTCTGCTTTTTAACAAACTCTTTTAAACTCTTTTTATCAGTAAAAACTGCCCCATGGACGCGCAATACATCCACAGTGCCTAGTGTCGGGTAAAATAAGGTTTTTGATTCTATATCGTATAAAGCAAAATCGCTCATTTCTTTAGACGTTGTAAGAGGCT
>JAHFTM010000233.1 GCA_023269335.1 Chlamydiia bacterium | reverse complement strand
TGCTGTCGGCTCGTCAGATGTAAAAGAATAGCTTGCAAAAGCTTTTTATCTACGATGTGACGCACCTCTTCAGATAAGTCATGCATGGCCAGAAGATCTATGATCTCGACGAGCTCTCTTTTAGAACAGTCTAAAAGAGGCAAAAGCGAGTTATCAGGAAGAAGTTCACGGGCAAGCACGGCTCTTTTATTGACCTCTTTTTCTTTCCATACTTCATACAGCTTACTCAGTAAAAAACTACGTACAGGCTGTGTAAATGCGAAATCTGGCTCGGAGATGTTGGTAGTCAGCTTTCTTTTTATAAGACCGTTTCTTTGCTCCTTCGTCAGAGCTGAAATAGTACTTTTTTGAAGCGTTGCAGGAAGTGATTGGATAGTCGCTTCAAGCCATGAATAGTGCACATGCTCAAGCCAGTTTAATGATGAAGGGAGAATTGCCAGGGGGTTATTCGATTCAAAAACATGTTGAATAACTTTTTTTTGCTCTTCTTCTGGCAGAATATGTAAAAAAGCCTCCTGGTTTACCTGGACATATTTGTTGAGAAGAAGCTTGAAAAAAATTGATCCCTGTTGCGTGAGCATTATGGGCTTTCCACATTTTCTTGAACTTTAGGGTTGGCAGCATTGCCTCCCGAGGTGTCTTTAGGTGGAGATTTTGGACCATCCTTGGGGTTTTTTGAATCTTCCTCAGATGCTTCTTTGTCTTCTGGCTTCTTGTAGACGTCAGGAATGGCATGGATGTGAAATAATAGTTTGAAGCCGCCTCTTTTCTTGAGGATTGGATGAAGCTTCCAGAGTAGCCAGCTGAGCAAGATAGCGAGCAGCAAAACCAAGATGCAAAGAGAAAAGAAGAGGAGTTGGAAATGAGAAAGTGAATCTTTGGCAATTACTAAAGACCACACTTTCACGTACTCTTGCTGGTCAGGAAGAGGTTTTACAGGTAAGTTCGTTTCAGAAAAGCGGGCTCGATCACCGATCACAGTGACATCATCAAAGTCAAGACTAGGCACGCTGCTTGCGACAAGGCGTTTAATTTTTGTCACAAGATGTAAGTTAGGGTCATCTAAGACGCCATTATGCTTCACATAAACTGAAGCGGTCACTTTGCCTTTTGGAGCATTAGGATTTAAAGGATCTTCTTCTGGAAATGAAAGCTGGACGTCGGCTTCAAGTACCCCGTCAATTTTGCGTATCGTACTTGCGATTTGCTCGGCAAGACCTGACTGATAACGTATTTTTTCTTGCATTTCCGAGGGGACAAGTCCTCCGGCGGAGAAAATATTCAAAAGGCTTTGACTTCGCCTCCTGGGCAGTCCAGCCGCGTTTAAGATAGCCATCGCTTGATCAGCATTGGCAATGGGGACAGCAATATCCCAGAGCTGTTCTTTCACAGCACCACCAGCGCCCTGTCCTACTTTTGAGGGTAGTTTTTGGGCATAGATATTTTTGCTTGCTAGAAAGACAAGAATCTCATTGGCCTCTCTTTCATCAAGCCCGTTGACAATAGTCTTTTGATTTTCACATGAAGAAAAGCAGAATGCTATCATCATAACGAAAAAAAGAGGCACGAATTTTTTAAAAAGAAGAGAATTTCTCATGTCAAACCGCATTTTATATCCATAGTTGTATAGTATACAAAAGATTATTTTTTGTCCCATTCCTTAGAAAGAAGTTTTATTTCTTCCTTTACTTGTCCCGGCGTGTTAGGATCAGATAATAATTTTTTAAAGTCTTCTCGTAGCTTTGGAGCAAGCTTTTCACAACCTAGTGCCAAGTAACAGGCAAAGGGGACAATTTTTATAATTTCTTTATCTTGAAGCATAGAAAAGAAGAGTTCAGCTACGGCAACAGCAGTGTCTTCTGCTTCAAAGGCAAGTAAAACAGTTGCGGCCTGTTCATTGACCGAAGTGATCGGTTTTTTACAAACCTGGCGCATTAAAAACTCTGCAGCTTTTTTACCAATTCTAGTGAGTGCTCCCGTCGCGACCTCTTCATACTCGTCAGGATTTTCACAGAGCAGTTCAAAAAGAGCAATGATGGCCTCTTCGGCTCGAAGCTTTCCTAGAGCATAGGCAGCTGATAGCGGTGCTTTGCCGTAGCCTGGGAAAAGCGGATCTTTAAAAGTTTGCGATTGTACCACTTCAATCAGATAGGGAATAATCGGCTTGCCGATGCAAAGAATGGCATCAATGTCATTTTCATACTCTTCTTCTTCACTCAAAATGAGAGCGACGATCTCTTTGACGATTTTCTCTTCGCTGCCCCTTTCAAAAAGGGTGCGAAGTTCTTGATAAAGTTTTTTCGCAAGCTGTATTTTTTCAGCGTCACTTCCCGATAAAAGGAGAGGAGCAATGTCGGCACCTAAACTCTTTTCTTTTTCTCTGAGCGATTCGATTCTTTTGAGTGGGATATCTAAAACAGCGCCCTTTTTTTCTTCGCGGTAGTAGCGAAGCATTTCATCAAAGCTTGAGCCAAAATGTGCATCGCGGTGCATGACACACAGCCGGTCTTCTTCATCGATTAGTAGATTGTCTTGAAATTGAGCTGGAGCCAAATGAGTATCTGTCTCATTGGAGTCAATCTCGTAAGATCTATTTAAAAGAGAGTGAAGGAGTTCTTCTTGTTTTTCTTGATATTCCATTACTAATCACTATTGATGATAAAGTTATCGATCACGAGGTTTGCATTATAGCTTGAGCGTACAAATGGGCCTGTGTACATGTAAGGAATGCCAAGCGCTAAACCCATCATTTCATATTCTTTAAATACATCCGGATGAATGAAGTCTGCCACTTGCAGCTTTCTTTTACTTGCCTGTAGATACTGTCCAATGGTCACAATGTCGCAGCCAATCGCTTTCAGCTCGTGCAAGACTGCATGCACTTCATCTTTTGTCTCGCCAAGGCCGACCATTATACCTGATTTGATGATTTGTTTTGAGTTTTGTTTTTTCGCATAGGCAAGTGAGGCAAGCGAGCGCTCAAAGGTGGCTTTGTGGCGCACACGGGGAGAAAGTCTTGGCACAGTCTCTATGTTGTGGTTAAAAATTTCAGGCTTTTCTTGCAAAATGAGATGTAAAGCTTCTCTATTGCCCTCAAAATCTGAGGTCAGCACTTCAATGGTTACTTGTGGACATGTCTTACGTATCTGTTTGATCACCTGTACAAGATGGGCAGCTCCACCATCGGCAAGATCATCCCGGGCTACCATGGTAATGACAGAGTGTTTTAAACCAAGCTCCTTAATTGACTCTGCAACCATCTCAGGCTCTTTGGGGTCTGGCGCTTGAGGTTGTTTTGAAAAGCCTATTTCACAAAAGCCACAGGCGCGTGTGCATTCTTTACCTAGAATGAGAAAGGTGGCCGTTTTTTTGGAGTAGCATTCGGTAATATTTGGACATTTTGCCTCTTCACAAACTGTGTGAAGACGTTTTTGTTTGATTTGAGACTGGGTGTCAAAAAGCGTTCCCCCTTTTGGAAGCTTGCGATGCAGCCAAGCAGGAAATTTTCCTTGTGAGATAATTGGAAGCTTGTTTGTGGTCACCTTAGGGGTGTTATCAAAAAGTTCTTGATGT
>JAHFTM010000232.1 GCA_023269335.1 Chlamydiia bacterium | reverse complement strand
GTGACTTCGCTGGCTCTAACGACATATAACCGATCTCCTGTTCATTAACTAGTTAACAGATTGTTCTTGCATGCGTACTACCCAAAGATGTGTGAATTTGGATGAAAATTTATGTATCTGTTTGGCAAATGCATCATCCTTAGTCACCTTTTTAATTTCAGAAATTTTGAATGCTGTGCCCGGTGCAAAAAGAACCTCTTTTTCACTTTCTATTTTACTGAGTTTGTGAATTGGTACTCCCGTTCTTCCTTCAGTAACAAAAAGCACAGGTTCTACTGCCGTGGTTTTCTGAGGCGTAAAATCAACGGCAACTTTCATACTTTGTGAGTTGCTAGCAAATCCTTCATTTTCAAATTTCATCTCTTTTTGTAGCTTTTGGATCTGTGCAAGTGTCATGCTCATCCCACGAAAAACAGTGCGCTTCTCTACCTCTTTAGGCTTAGGATATAACTTTTCTAAAGAAGGCATTTTTTTAAGACAATGCTTGAGAACAGATGCAGACTCTTTTAAAAAAGAAAGGGTAACTTCTTTCCCAACTTTTTTTAATTTTATCATGAGTTCCAAGAAAGGCATCTCATTTCGTAAATAGGCATTCAACACCGAAAAATAGTCTTGCCCGGCGGATGTGAAAAGACGAATGAGTGCTACTTCGACTGGCAGAAGAGTGTCTTGTTTTTTGACTATTGCTTTCAATTTTTTTGGGACTTTACCTTTGGCAAGCTTTGTGATGTCACCCTTAAACTTAACTTCTTTGGCTACCTTGCTGATTACTTTTGCCTGCTCTTCAACTTTCTTCGAACATTCTTTTATTTTTGCTTTTATTTTTTTTGTAGAAACCTTTGAAGCACTCTCTTTGTTCTTTAATGTACTTTGAAGCAATGCAAGCGCCGGAATAGGCTCTTTCTTATCGATATAATGACATGCAAGAGCATACTTTGCTTTTGGATCGTTACGCTTACGATCTACGCGCTTTTCAGCTTCTTGAATCTTATCGACTTGTACAACTGGTCGAGGGACAGGCACTACTCCCGCAGCATTCATATTCATAATAACCCTATTTTTATTATATTAGGGGTATACGATACTAAAAATTATTGAAAACGTCAATTTATTTTACTATTTTTTATTACATAATTATTAACATATTGAACTACTTATGAACTCATCGATCCCTTTTCTCTCGGACCACCCTTTTCATAGTCACGCGCAATCAGCTCAATTGCTTGTGTCGAAGAAGTCTTGCTCAGGTCCAGCCACTCAAAGTGTGCTTCTTTACGAAACCAGGTAAATTGCCGTTTTGCCAAATGCCTAGTAGCTGTTTTGAAACCTTCCACAAAACGGTTGTAGTCATCAGCTGTTTGCGCTGTATCCAGAAAATCTAAACTCTGTTTATAACCAATTGCTTGGCTTGCCGTAGAATTTTTACGGATCCCTGCACGATCAAGTTTAACCACTTCTTCTAAGAGACCATTTTTTAACATTTCATCACAACGTGCCTCTAAAATAGGATACAACAGCTCTCTCGGCTTAAAGACAAACCACGCTCGAAAATCAAAATACCCCTCTTCTTTCTTCTCTTTCCATTCAAAAGCACTGACTGGCTTACCTGTGTATTCAATGATCTCGAGTGCTCGTACAATTTTATGCGCGTCGCCTTTCGTAATCGTTTTAGCATACTGAGGATCAAATTCTTCAAGCTTTTCATACAGCAATTCAATGCCAAATTTTTCTAAATCTTGCGCAAGTTTTGCCCGTAATTCTGCATTTGCCGGTGGCCCACGGGGAGGTCCATACAAAAGTGTATGAAAATAAAAGCCTGTTCCACCAACCACAATGGGAACCTTGCCACGAATGAAGATATCCAGGCAGGCAGCTTTTGCTGCTTCATAAAAATCAACCACGTTAAAGGGATCTGTAATATCACGAATATCAATGAGGTGATGAGGGACCCTAGCTTGCTCTTGTTTTGAAACCTTCGCCGTACCAATATCCATCTCACGATAGACTTGAACTGAATCACAAGAGACAATTTCTCCTCCAAGCATCTCTGCAAGTTGTAATGAAAGCTCGGTTTTACCCGCTCCTGTAGGCCCAGCGATAAGGATGGCACGTCTGGAGGTGGGAATAAAAATGTTCTCTAACTGCTCCTGTACAGAAATAGCAATGCTCTGTAGTACTTTCTCAAGAGCACAGGTACTCGATCCACAGTTACTCATTTTTATACACCTCTTTTACAAGTGCAATATTTGCAAGGCGTAAATCAACAACGAATTGCTTGGCGAGGCTTTTTTCTTGCAGGCTTAATAATGCGCCTTTCAACTTAAAAAAAATGTTCAGAGAGTTTTCATAGTTTTTTAATGGTAGCCTCACAAGATAGCAATTCGTCGCAAGATTTGGCTTTCCCTCTTCAATGGTCAGCACAATTTCACGGTTGGCCTTTTCAATAAAAGCCGAAGAGAGGTCAAGGTGCAAAATTGTACAGGAGGTCGGACAAATTTGTTGCCCAAGCTTTAAAATTTCGAAAGCAAAATCAACGCGCTTGTCGTCAATTTGACCCAAAACGATATTGGGAATATTTTTTGGACTCATAAAAGGTGCTAAAGGAAAAAGGTATTTATCTTCTGAAATAACCATATTTTCAAAGTCAGCGATACGTGCAAAAGGCTTTCTCATTTCGTAGTCTATAAACACTACACCAGGCTTTGCCACTTTTACTTTCACATCTTTAAAGAGTGGCAAGCTTTTCAGCTTTCTCTCAGCCTTTTTACAGGAAAAGGCATACACATTTGTTGGCTTGTCGCAAGAGAGACCTAAAAGCTCTTCCAAATAAACTGAAGGTATAGTGTCAGAGGTGTTTGATTTCTGATAAATAGCCACAATGTTAAATTTCTCATCGCTCGCTCTTCTTTCTTGCACTTTTTTTGCGATAAAGCAAAAGCTAAAAAAAACACCCCAAATAACGAGGCACGAGGCTGCAACATATCCAATGGCTTCTTTTATTGTGAATCGTCGCAGCTCTTGACTCATCTATATGCCTACCTTCTTGCCAAATTCTTGCACGAGTAGCTAAAAATAGCCTCTTGTATCCTTGAGCGTTGCATAGCCAGAATAACAAACGTATCGATCAGTGCCTCAATTGAGCCAAGCTTTTCCCAAATTTTTGGATACAAACTAATAGGCGTAAAACCAGGCATGGGGTTGATTTCATTAAACCAAAACTTCGCCTCGCCACTTTCGCTGTTTTCTTCTAAGAAGAAATCTACTCTTGCAAGGCCTTGACAGCCTGCTGCACGAAATACCTCTTCTGCAAGTTTGCAGCCCTCTTCGATTTTTTCTTTTGATAAAATAGCTGTGGTTGCTGTAGCAAAGCCACCTTCTCCATATTTAGCTTCATAAGAATACACTTTACCATTCGCTAAGATCTCTCCAGGAGGTGGCACTTGCACCCGAAAGTTACCTAAAACGGCGAATTCAATTTCTCTTGCCTTCAACCCCTGTTCAACTAATACATGAGTATCATATAAGAAAGCCTGCTCAAGCATCTTTTGTAACTGACCCCAGTTCTCTACCTTCGC
>JAHFTM010000031.1 GCA_023269335.1 Chlamydiia bacterium | reverse complement strand
CTTGAAGATGAGGAATGAACAGGATCAAAAAAGTCGTTTTGATTTGACCCTGGCTTCTATTCCTACTGAAGAGGTGACTCCTGAAATGCGTGAGTTTCATCCGAAGACGATGACTTTTATGGAATTTTTTGATGATGCGACAAAAAGTCAGCTTGAAGTGCATTTAGAAACTGTAGGTGCCACGCTTGATGAATACATGACAGTGCAGACAGAGCCTCTCTTTATGCTTGCTAATGCGGGTGAAAAAGAAGTTCCTCTGTATACATTGAGAGAGTGTATTGAAGCACTGCGTACTCATGGAAGATGTGACATTGAAGTCCAGCGTTATAAGGGCTTGGGTGAAATGAACCCTGAGCAGCTTTGGGAGACAACTATGGATCCTACTAAGCGGACACTTGTTCGTATAACGCTTCAAGATTTGGCTGCTGCAGAGCGTATGGTTATGAAGCTGATGAGTGGAGATGTGCCACCACGTCGTGCTTTCATTGAGAAGCACGCCCTTGCTGTGAAAAACTTAGACATTTAATGGAGATTGCTACATGACATCCTATACTGAAAATGAAGTAGTGATATCACGCAGTGTGGAAGAAGAGCTTAAAGTAAGCTATCTTCGCTACTCCATGTCTGTGATTATTTCGCGAGCTTTGCCTGACGTAAGAGATGGTTTAAAACCATCCCAGAGACGTATTTTATTTGCTATGAAGCAATTAAACTTGAGCCCAGGCGCCAAACACAGAAAATGCGCGAAGATTTGTGGTGATACGTCCGGTGACTACCATCCACATGGTGAGACGGTCATCTACCCAACGCTTGTGCGTATGGCACAAGACTGGGCCATGAGATATGCTCTGATCGATGGTCAGGGAAACTTTGGCTCTATAGATGGTGATCCACCAGCTGCGATGCGTTACACAGAAGCCAGGCTGACGCATGCTGCGAGTCAGTTAATGGAAGATCTAGATAAAGATACGGTTGATTTCGTCCCAAACTATGATGAGACGAAAAAAGAACCGACGGTGTTTCCTTCTAAATTTCCAAATCTATTATGTAATGGCTCTTCAGGTATTGCTGTGGGGATGGCAACAAATATTCCGCCACACAATTTGAAAGAAGTAGTGCATGCCACAATGCTTTTATTAGATGATCCGTTGGCAACAGTGGATGATATCATGAAGGTGATGCCAGCCCCTGACTTCCCAACAGGCGGCGTGATCTGTGGTTACCGAGGTGTAAAAGAAGCTTTTCACACAGGTAGAGGCAAAATTATCTTGCGCGGTGTGATTGAAATTGAAGATCTGCAAGAAGGCAGTGATAGAAAGCGGTTGGCGATCACTGAAATCCCTTATAATGTGAATAAGTCAAAATTGATCGAACAGATTGCAGGCCACATTCAAGAAAAGACGATGACAGGTATTTCTGATCTGCGAGATGAGTCAGATCGACAAGGTCTACGAATAGTCATTGAGCTTAAAAAGGGTGAAATTCCTGAAGTTACTATCAACCAACTGTATAAGTTTACAGAAATGGAAGTCACTTTTGGTTGCAATATGCTAGCCCTTGATAAGGGCTTGCCACGGCTGATGAACGCCAAGCAAATGATTGTTTGCTGGATTGAGCACCGCATTGAAGTGATCCGTCGCAGAACACGCTTTGAGCTGGCGCAAGCAGAAGCTAGAGCGCATATCTTAGCCGGTTACTTGAAAGCTTTGGATCATCTGGACGAGATCGTGCGTCTTATTCGTGCAAGTTCATCGAAGGAAGATGCAAAAACTTCTTTGATGTCACAGTATGGCTTTTCCGAGCGTCAGAGTACAGCGATCCTTGATTTGAGGCTCTATCAACTTACAGCGTTAGAAAGGGACAAGATCACTGATGAATACAATGCTCTTTTGCAAAAAATTGCCTACTTTAAAGAGGTGCTGGCAAGCGAAGCGAAAGTCAAAGATATCATTAAAGAAGAGCTTCGAGAGGTAGAGCATCGCTACCAGAAGATGCAAAGAAAAACTGCTATCACGCATGCAGAAACAGAAATGGAAATGGAAGATCTCATTGCTGATGAGCAGGTTGTGATTGTCATTTCGCAAGATGATTACATCAAGCGTATGCCTGTAGATACCTTCCGTGAGCAGCGACGTGGTGGTCAGGGTGTTGTGGGTATTGAGTTGAAAAAGGAAGATGGTGCTATCAAAGCAGTGCACGTAGCTTCCACGCATGACTACTTACTTATCTTTACAAACCTTGGACGCTGTTACTGGCTTAAGGTATGGCAGATACCAGACTCTGGTAGACGATCAAAAGGTAGACCGCTTGTCAACTTACTTGAGGATATGCCGAAAGAAGAGAAAATTGCGACAATCCTACAAGTTGAAGAGTTTCATCCGGAATCCTGTATTTTAATGGCGACGAAAAAAGGTGTTGTGAAGAAAACACCGCTTGATGAGTTCAGCAATGTCAGACGCAAAGGAATTATCGCTTTGAGTATTGATGAGGGCGATGAGCTGATAGCAGCTCGTCATGTATCTGCAACTCAAGAGGTGATGCTGTTTACGCGTCATGGAATGGCAGTGCGCTTTGATGAACATGAAGCACGTTCAATGGGTCGAATGGCTCGTGGTGTGCGTGGTGTACAGCTTCGTGATGCAGAAGATTCAGTTGTTGGTTGTGAGATAGTAGCGGGTCATGAGGCTATTTTAGTCGTTTGCGAAAATGGTTTCGGGAAGAAGTCGCAAGTCGATGAGTTTCGTAAAACGCATCGCGGTGGAGTCGGTGTGCGCTCGATTATTACGAATGAGCGTAATGGCGAAGTCGCGGGGGTTTTATCTGTGACTGAAAATGACTGTCTACTTATGGTTTCAAAAGCAGGACAGACGATACGTATCAACTTAAAAGATGTGCGCATTATGGGCCGTAACACTCAGGGTGTGAAGCTTGCCAACTTGAAAGAAGATATCATCGTTGCCATCCAAAAAGTAGCCTCAAGTGCGGAAGGCAGCGGCAAAGAGATAGATACTGCTCTTGGAAGCGATACTCAAAGCACTGAAGCGATGAGTAATGAAGTGGTTGATGTGCAAGAGTCGGCACCACCAGAAGATGCTCCGGAAGTCAACTAAGAGAAGAAATTAGGCTTGGCTATGTTTATTACCTTTGAGGGTGGTGAGGGTGCAGGTAAAAGCACCCTCTCGAAAAAAGTGTGTGCTGAGCTGAAAAAAAATCATGAGGTATTGTTAACTCGTGAGCCTGGTGGTACGGCTTTTGGTGAAGAGGTCAGAGGCCTGCTTTTGCATCATCGGCATGGTATGCAGGTTGGTGCACGAGCGGAGCTTTTCCTGTTTTTAGCTGCCAGAGCGCAGCATGTTGAAGAGGTGATTCTTCCGGCGCTTAAAAATGGAAAGCTTGTTTTATGTGATCGCTTTTCAGCCTCCACTATTGCCTATCAAGGTGCAGGCCGTGGCCTTGGCCTTGAGTATGTAAAAGCGTGTGATGCGCTTGCTGTAAGTGCGCTTATAGAAGCAAATGCGCTGCCCGACCTTACCTTTTTTGTTGATGTCGAACCAGAAGTTGGGCTTTTGCGCGTAGGCAGTCGTTCTGATAAAAAAGATCATATTGAAGAAGAGGCACTTTCCTTCCATAAAAAAGTGCGTGATGCTTTCGTACTACTTGCCAAAGATCCTCAAAATAAGGTGATTGTTTTAGATGGTCATCTAGCTGTTGAAGATCTTTTTCTTCAGGCTATGAAGTATATTCAATCCACTTGGCCAAAATTATGACTAGCTATGACACTCAAAAAACACACTTACAGAAGATAATAGAAAATAGGCGTGTTGCTCATCTTTTACTATTCACTGGATCAAAGTCTACTCTTCGTCCGATTGCCCTTGATTTTGCCCATCAATGGTTGAGGAAAATGAGCGGGGATTCTTTCAAGCAATACCCACATGATGTGCATCTGATAAAAGTAGAGGGCAAGATAGGAATGCATAGCGTTGATTCTATAAGAGATATGCTTGAAAAAGCATCCCTTGCTCCTTTTCAAGCAAAAGGCAAGGTCTTTGTTGTAGAAGATGCAGGACGTATGCTTTTGCAAAGCAGTAATGCTCTTTTGAAAACTATGGAAGAGCCGCCAGCCAATACTTTTTTTATTTTACTTACAGATGAGCCTGAGAAGCTACTGCCAACTATTCGTTCACGCTGTCAACTGCTGCACTTTGAACATAAAAAAATTGTGCGTGGTCCCTATTACAATCAGCTACAGAAGCTTCTTGGAAAAGAAAAGCTTACTTTATGTGAGGTTACAGATTTTTGTAATGAAGTTCATAAAAGCTTTGAAGAAAAGCGAAAGGAAATAGAAATTGAGTTCAATGGAATAACACTTGGAATTACAAAAGAGATTCTTAAAGAAATGAATGCACAGCAAAGACAAAAGCATGACCAAGAAGTGGAAGGTGCTTGTAGCACGAAGTGGATGCAAGAGGTGATGGTTCTTTTTTGTGATATTGGCTTTGTGTACCGGGATGCATACTTACAGAATATACAAGAAGAGGCAGCAAGGAATGCGGGCTTTCAGCTTGAAAAAGTGCAAAAAGGGTTGATGCAAGCAAAGCTTGCTATTGAACGTTCAACACCCTTGAAAAATGCTTTGCAGACTTTTTTTCTTCGACATAACGTCTAAGTTGATTACTACAGTTCTGTTTTATATATAGGCACGGGAGAGCGGATTGGATTTATAGTAATAAAGGCGCCTCTTTGTGTGATTAAGGGAGTTGCGCTTCGTGGTCCTGTAAGAAGAAATTTATGTAAGCGGCAAGCTTTGGCAGCGGCAACGAAGTTTGATGAATAGCCCTTAGTGGATCTTATATCTAAAGTACCCAGAGATCTCATTCGTAAAAGTTCATCAGCAATTGTATCGTTAAGAGTAGATACGCTTACATCAAGAAAACGCAATTTTTGCAGTTTTGAGAGTTTTGGAAAAGCCTCTGGAGCAGCAAATTTATGATCAAATCTTTTGAGTATAAGAGTTGTTAAGTTGTGAAACTTAAGAATGACATCGAGTCCTTTTTTGAACAGTCCTTTACAGAACGTAAGGTTGAGAAGATGGAGAGGGGCGGGTATGGGCTTGTCTACCAATTGATTGAGCCCTTGAGCTGTAATCAGATCGCAGCAGCTAAGGTGAAGCTCTTCGAGGTGAATGTGCGGAAGAAGAAAGTCAAAAACAGCATCGGTGATTGTGCAATAGCCGTTGAGATTTAATGTTACAAGTCCTGATAGATGAGCTAGAGGCTTCAATCCCTCAGTAGTCAGATTTTTACACCAAACAATTTGTAAGTTTTTCAAACGATTTTTATCTTCTTCTCTTGCTCCAAAAGAAGAGAGAGTCTGAGCAAGGTGCTCATCTGAAAGTGTGCAACATGAAAAGATAAGTGTATGCAGTCTTTTGAGTTGTGAAATTGTTTGAGCGCTTTCATTTGCCACAGTGCTTTTATGAATTTTAAGTTCTTGTAGATTTGGAAAAAGCCCAATCAATAAAGATAAGTTATGGTCGGTAAGTGAAGTTATATACAGCCTGGATACCGTAGTTCCTGCCTTTCGTAGTGCCTCCATCCAAACGAGTGGGAGCATTTCTATGTTATTATAGGTCACTGCTTGTAAAACTGTCTGTATGCGTGCTGGATTCTGCGTGAGAAAATCAATCATCAGTTTGAGCACTTTTTCTTGTTGAATTTGGAGTGGGCCTTCAGAAGAATTGGCAAAGAGGGTGCTTACTTCCATAAGTCCTTGCACGCTATCAATAAGATTATCGGCTACTATAAAAAGTAGTTGTTGTGGAAGATCAAGTACTGCAGGTAGTGTTAGGTTTTTTTGTGCAGAATTTTGTATTTGGATAGTAGAAACTTTAGGTGACGAAAGCTCAAAGCGTTTTGAAAAGGCCCCGATTCTTAAGGCAACTGAAGCTTTTTTGTAAGTATAGGGTGTACGAGGTGGTGAAATTGGAAGTCTAATAGTTGTTACTTTGATTGCAGTTGTGCTGGGAGTAGTTCCGAAACTTGCATTTCGTGGGCTTGCATCCGGTTGTTTTACATCAGAGGATTCTTGTGGATGGGGATCTGATGGACTCGGTGTTATTTGAGAGGTTCTTAGACTAGGAATGAGGTCGGAAGACAGCGCTTGTAACATGATTTTACACTGATCAGAGCTTTGCACCGTGTGAGAAGAAAGAGAAGGCAGTTTAGAAAGTAAAAAACTACTTGTAGCTTCCATTGCCAGAGTTTTTTTTCGTTGAGTTGAGTTATGAATTAACAGTGATTTTTCTTTTGAAAAAGGAAGTGGGGCAGATTCAGAGCGCATATGAGTAGTAAGGCGAGTGCTTAAAGCTCTAGAGGAGCCATTTTGAGTGCTTTGTAAGATACCAGCAGTTCTTTGAGCTTTTCCACCAGTTCCACTATCTAACAAGTGAGTAGGTCCAGGTGTTAGAGCATTTCGCAGGGGTAGCATAATACAATTTCTCGAGTAAATTTTTTTTCAGAAAGAGGACTATCTCTAATTCTTGAATTATTTTCAAGTTGATTGTTTTTCTTAGTATTGGTTTATCATCTTATTTAACAGTATACTAAAAAAATCTTGTTTTGATTATTTAATATTTAAAATAACACGTTCATTTTTAGTTTAAGAGACAGGAAATAAATTCTTTAAAATAATTCTTTAGCTGTCTATCATGCAGAAAAGGTGGGTTTTATGGGTTCACATAGTCGCATAGCAGTTACCGGCGGGGCAGGACAAATTGCTTACAGCTTACTTTTTCGTCTGGCTAAAGGAGAGCTTTTGCCTGGCCAGACGCTCAGTTTACATATCTTGGAAGTATCGGATGCTTTGCCTTGTCTTGAAGGGGTGCGCATGGAACTGCAAGATGCTGCATTTCCTTTACTTCATGAAATAATAATTGGCTCTGACCCTTGGAAAGTTTTTGAGGGGGTAAATTATGCCTTTCTTGTGGGTGCTAAGCCACGGCTAGCAGGGATGGAACGAAAAGAGTTATTAGGGGCAAATGGCAAAATTTTTCAAGAGCAGGGAAAAGCATTAAGTGATGTAGCAGCGCGCGATGTGCGCACGCTTGTTGTTGGAAATCCTTGTAATACCAATTGTTTAATAGCACTTCACAATGCTAAAAACATAGCTCCGAATCAGTTTCAAGCTATGACACGCCTTGACCAAAATCGAGCAGCAGCTTACTTAGCTGAAAAAGCAGCTCAGCCTGTCTCTTGCGTTAAGAAAATGACTATTTGGGGTAACCATTCTTCTACCCAAGTGCCTGATTTTTACCATGCTGAGATTGCTGGGAAGCCTGCTCATACTGTGATATCGGATATGCATTGGTTAGAAAATGATTTCATAAAGAAAGTGCAAAATCGAGGTGCTGAAATTATTCGCGCGCGTGGCAAGTCATCAGCTGCATCGGCTGCGTCGAGTGCCATTGATGCCATGCGAGCTGTGATTGAGGCAACAGAGAGTAACGATTGGTTTTCAGCAGGAGTATACACACAAAATAATTCCTATGGAATTGATTCAGATCTTGTATTTTCATTTCCTTGTGAGGTGTCTAAAAAGGGCAGCTGGCAAGAAGTAAAAAATGTTGTTTGGAATGATTTTTTAAGAGATAAAATTCGCCTATCAGAAAAAGAGCTCATTGAAGAGCGTGAACTTATAAGAGAGCTGCTGTAGAAAGGGGTAAAGAATGAGTGAAGAAGTACTATTCGAAATCACAAAAGAGAATTTAGAAACAGGCCTGCGTGGCTACCCTGTAGGCTACTGTAACACATCGTATGTTGATCCTGTAAAAGGTCTATTTTATGCAGGTAAACCTATAGTAGATCTTGCTAATAAGTCAGAAGAAGAAGTGATTTTCCTACTCTACAATGGAAGAGAGGGCAGCGCTGAAGAGATCAGCAGATTTAAAAAAGACTTAAAAGAGCGCTCTACTTTGTCCAAAGCGTTACTTCAGCAGATTCGAGCTTTGCCAAGAGAAGGTCATCCTATGAAGTTATTTGCGACAAGCCTTCTGTTGGCCGGGATGTTTGAGACCAAGTATGATTATCGAGAAGACTGTTTGAACATCATCGCCCGAATTCCCGCGATTGTGGCGGCAGTGATTAATCATCATGCAGGGTGTGGGGAAGGTGCACCCTCAAATCCTGAGCTGGGTTATATGGAAAACTTTGTGGCCATGCTCAATTTGCCGAATGCCAAAAAAAATGTGGACCTTGTGAATGCGATGAGGCTGTTTAATATTGTGCATTATGATCATGGCGGGGGTAACCTTTCCACTTTTGTAGGAAAAGCAGTGGCCTCTGGTCTTGAAGATCTCTATGGATCGCTTGCCTCAGCAATTTGTGCATTGGCGGGCCCACGCCATGGAAGAGCAAATCAAGACTGTCTTGACTTTGTAGAGCACATGCAAAAAGAGCTTGGGGAGTCTGCAACAGATGTACAAGTAGAAGAGCTTTTACGAAAAAAATTATCGCGCAATGAGCTAATCTTTGGCTTTGGTCATGCTGTACTGCGAGTTGAAGATGCAAGGGCTGCAATTTTTTATGACTTTGTGCAAAAGAAGTATCCGACGCACCCGCTTGTAAAAATTGCGCTTCAATTAAGAACAGTTGGTACAAAAGTGCTTTCAGAAAATCCCAAAATTTCAGATCCTTACCCCAATGTTGATGCTATCTCAGGCATTGCTTTAATTGCAGCGGGCTTTCCCTATGCGGAATACTTCACTGTACTTTTTGGACTGTCGAGAGTGGTAGGCATTGCTCGTCAAATAGTGTATGAGCGATATGAAGCAAGAGGTGGTAAGGGCACGCCTATTGTGCGACCTAAGTATTTTTACTTAGGCAAAGAAGATGTTTCTGGCTAATATACCAACGATAAGTAGGATATGGATTTTAGTGATCTTGAGAAAATGTGCGAGCGTGCAGCTTGCTTTACTTGTTCGAAGCGCAAATTATTTATTTCAGCGCTCACGCTAGTGCTATGCGGTCTTTTGGTGGTTTTTGCAATGGGGTTGTCGCTTGCAGCAAGCGAGTGGGTCACTCTGAGCCTTGCCTTTTTACCTTTCTTTTTATGCGGCAGTCTTTTGATTGTACTCGGCGTGATTGTCATTCGTATGTATCATGATGAGGTTAAAAATAAAGAGGTGAATACAGGCCTGATTGTTTCTAAGTCGTGGGAGTATCTCATTACCTCTTCTTATTTTTTTCTGCCTATTGTGTTGACCTATCTTTTCTTATGGGTAGTTTTAGGATTATTTTTCATTTTGAAAGAGATTCCTGCAGTGGGTGATTTCTTTGGTGTAATTCTCGCGTTTGGGCCATTTCTTTTGCTTTTAGGCTCGCTGCTTTTATGTGTTGCTACAATTTTTCTGATCTTCGTTGTTTCGCCGATTCTTGCTCTCAAGCGCATTTCAGGGCATGAGCTGATGCAGTATGTGCAGAATATGATCTTTTTGCGTGTTTTTTTACGCATCAGCCTTTTTTTTGTATCACTCATACCACTTGCCTTTACAGCGCTCTTACTTTTTATTGCTGCCCATCTTACCACAAATCTTTACGTTGTTTCAGGCAGCCATACTCAGATGGTGCTGCAGTGGTTTTTCATTATGATTCCTTTCGCAGTGTTTTTATCTCCTGCACTTGTGTTCTTCTTTAACATGGCAGCAGAAACTCACATTTGCATTCAGAAAAATAACCAATAAAATAGTTAAAGGTGGCCTCGATTTTATTCAAAGTTGAGGTTCTTAGAAGAGAATAGAACAAAAAATCGACTTGTAGCCTCATTTTTTTACTGGTATTATGAAACAATGGACATCACTCAGTACCAATTTATAAAAAGCATTGCTTATCTTTCATTTGTTGAAGAAATCTGGCTCTACGGCTCGCGTGCGAGAGGTGATGAATCAGAGCGCTCAGATATTGATCTTGCAATTGTTTGTCCAAAAGCGACACAAGAAGACTGGTATACAATCCAAGAGATCATTGCAAAGGCTGATACTCTTTTTAAGGTTGATTGCATTCGGCTTGATACGCTGAATGAAAAGAGTCCATTTTATCAAAATGTACAGCAATAGAAAAAATTACTTTTCACACGCTCTGGTGGTTTTATGGAAAAAAGTTCTTTGATATTTGTTTTTAATCGATTAAAAGGTGCTCTTAATTCACTGCAACAAGGACTTTTACATCAGAATGTCGAAACTGATTTACTGCTTCGAGATGGTGTTATTCAAAGATTTGAATATACTATCGAGCTATATTGGGAAACACTGAAAAAAATTCTTGCATACGAAAAGCAAACCACGACAGCACCTCGAGATGTGTTAGAAAAAGCATTTCAATATTCACTGATTGATGATGAAAAGGCTTGGCTTGCTATGCTTGATGATCGCAATAATACATCGCATACGTATGAAGAGGAAGCTGCAAATCGAATTTTTCAGAACATCAAGAAACACTTTCCTGTCATGCAAAAAACCTTTGATAGGCTACAGGCGAAGTTCCTCTCAACTGAGACAACAAAGAAGTAAAAATTACAATTTTTGTTATATTGGTTTAAGTTTTTAAACGATTTATTATTAAAATTTATTTTGAGATATTATTATGGATCCACGCCTTAAAAGAACACATTTTCAATTTACTCAGACAGAGCTTTCGACACAATTTTGCGCTGAACTAGATAAAATGGTACAGCTGCATGACAGCGAACCTGCAATGCGCTGGTTTTATGGTAGACGCACTATTGGTTCAATTTTGCAAGCAGTGCAAGCAAAGGTCTCTTTTGATCTAAACGATAAGGTTAACGATATCTTTCTCAAGCTTCGATTGGGCTTACAGGTAGTAGCGGTTGAAGCGCAGAAAGAACTTACTCTTGAGCGGATGCGACAAACTATAAAAGCTATTACAGTGATCAAAATGAGTCCAGCTCTTTCTCCGTGCAATTTAAGTGCGCATAAATCTCTTATTCTAAGTCGATTACATCAAACATGTCATG
>JAHFTM010000231.1 GCA_023269335.1 Chlamydiia bacterium | reverse complement strand
CAAATATTTATGTAATTTTGAAGAGTAGCTTTTACCAGTTTAAAGAAGTGACAAGCAGAGCAGACGGTTCTGCAAATTCAGCATTATTATTTTGTTTCAACTGTCTGATTTCATGCGCAATTTTTACAGAATACTCCTCATCAATTGCCTGACATTTTGCCGTAAGAGCTGTCAGTTTACTTGCAAAAGAATCTTGTTTTTTGTCCCCATGCATGACAATCAGCGCATCCATTTCCTTGGCAGCAGCTATGAGAGCGATTTTTCTTTCATCGAGTAGTTTTGTGAGCGTATCTTTGGCAACTTTTAAAGCCTCGCCACCAAGTTCTATTTTTACCTCTACAACTGGATCTGTGGCTTTTTTTTCAACAACAACTTCCGAAGGCTGCTCTTGAGAAGAGGTGTGCCAAGTAAAGTAGCCAACCGAAGATCCTACAATAAATAAAAGTGAAAGAAATACCCCAAATCTCTTTAGATAACTTTTTTTAGTAACAAGTTGCGCATTCACCTGTTGCACTTGTTTTTGCAATCTTTTTGCCGCTTCAAGCTCTTGTTCTTCTTCAGTCATTTCTTCGTCTACAACACTCTTTGATAAAATAATTTTTGAAAGTACAACTTCTACTGGGCTCTCTTGAACAACAGTTATCTCTTGAGGGACTGCAACTTGCGATATTTTTTCTATCTCTTCAACTAAATGAGTCATGTTGAGTTCAACGAGTAATTTTTTAATGTCCTCATCTAACATGGGCGCGTCCTTATTAATTCTCCAAAGAGTCTACAATACCATTCTTTTCAATAAGATCAAGAGTCGAAACAAAGATGCAGACACTTTTTGCACGCCTCTCTTTGTTCATTAGCTCTTATCTTGTTTACAAATGTTGTTTGCTTTTGCGACAAAAGTTCATATAATCCTGACTATGACTACAAACTTTGTCCATCTACATACTCACTCACAGTACTCGCTACTCGATGCTTCCATGTCGACAGCAGACCTTGTGCAAAAAGCAGCTTCTCATCAGATGCCTGCTGTAGCTCTCACTGACCATGGAAATCTCTTTGGGGCTATCGAATTTTACAAGCAGTGTAAAGATGCAAAAGTAAAGCCCATTATCGGCTGCGAGCTGTATCTTGCACCTACCTCTAGACTTGAAAAAAAGAGACTCTCCGGCCTGCCTACAGCTTTTCATCTGTTGCTACTTGCCAAAGATAAAATAGGCTATCACAACCTCTGTAAGCTCTCTTCTATCGGCTATCTTGAAGGCTTTTATTACAACCCGCGAATTGATTTTGAAACACTGAAAGACCATAAAGAAGGCCTTATTTGCCTTTCAGGTTGCTTACAAAGCCAGCTTTCTCACGCTATCTTAAATGGACTCAATGTTGATGAGCTGATCGAACAATATCAAGCACTCTTCGGTGATGACTTCTACCTTGAGATCCAGCGCCATAAAATGGCAGCAGAAGACATCCAGTTCGATGGTCTCTTAGATGAATCATGGCTCTATCAACACTACGAAGACTACATTACAAAACAGGACAAAGTAGAACAAAAACTGATTCAGCTTTCTAAAAAGCATAGCCTCAAGCTTGTGGCGACAAACAACTGCCACTATCTTGAACGCGAAGACTGGAAAGCACATGAAATCCTCATCAACATTCAGTCGGGTGAGCCCTGTGAAATCTGGCAGGAAGATTCGCAAGGAAACAAGCAGTTCCGTACACCTAACCCCAAACGCTCTACCTTTCCCTCTCACGAGCTTTATATAAAGTCTCAAAATGAAATGGCTGTGCTCTTTTCAGATCTACCTGAAGCCCTCAACTGCTCAATTGAAATTGCTGCTAAGTGTGATCTAAAACTTGACTTTAGTGCTAAACACTACCCTGTCTTTTTACCTCCGACGCTTCCTCAAAAATATACCGAAGAAGAACGTAAAAAAAAGGTCGAGGAGTATTTATTTGAGCTTTGTCAAAATGCACTGCCGCACCGCTACCCTCAAACGAAGCTTGAAAAGGTAGCTGAAAAGTATCCGGGACAAGATCCGCTGGAAGTGGTAAAAAAACGACTTGAGTATGAAATCGATATCATCCGCTCTAAAGATATGTGTGACTATCTTTTGATTGTTTGGGATTTTATCTATTGGGCAAAAAATCAAGGCATTCCCATGGGGCCGGGAAGAGGCTCCGGTGCCGGCTCTATCATCTGCTATCTTACCGGCATCACTGATATTGAACCTTTACGTTTCAGCCTTTTTTTTGAACGTTTTATCAACCCCGAACGTCTTTCTTACCCCGATATTGACGTTGACATCTGCATGGACAGACGCCAAGAAGTCATTAATTACACAATTCAAAAATATGGCAAGAAAAGCGTAGCTCAGATCATCACTTTTGGTACGATGAAAGCCAAAATGGTGATCCGTGATGTAGGCAGAACGTTAAGCATACCACTCTCTAAAGTGAACACCATCGCCAAGCTTGTACCTGAAGACTTAAATATTACGATTGATAAAGCACTTGAAAAAGATGCTGAGCTCAAAGCCCTGTATGAAAGCGACCAGGATGCCCAAAAAATCATCGATATCGGCAAAAAGCTTGAAGGCTGCGTGCGCTCGACAGGCATCCATGCAGCTGGCATGATCATCTCAGGGCAGCCACTGGAAGAACACATCCCTATCTGCCTCGCTAAAGATAGCGACATGCTGGCGACCCAGTACTCGATGAAGCCGGTTGAAATGGTCGGCATGCTGAAAATTGATTTTCTTGGCCTGAAAACATTGACCTGCATTCAGATCTGCCAAGATGCCGTTAGAAAAAAAGGCATTCAGCTAGACTGGACAAACCTTTTTTTAGAAGATGCCAAAACGTTTCATCTTTTAAATCAGGGCAAAACAAATGGTATCTTCCAGCTGGAATCAGGCGGCATGCAAGAGCTTTCCAAGAATTTACATCTGGATAAATTTGAAGAAATCATTGCTGTCGTTGCCCTTTATCGTCCAGGCCCTATGGACATGATCCCCTCTTTTATCGCCAGAAAACATAAACGTGAACCCATTGAATATGAACATCCTTGGCTGTCTGAGATCCTCTCTGAAACGTATGGGATCATGGTCTATCAAGAGCAGGTGATGCAGATTGCAAGTAAGCTTGCCAATTACTCCCTTGGCGAAGGTGATGTCTTACGTCGCGCCATGGGAAAAAAAGACATGAAAGAGATGGCCAAGCAGCGCGAAAAATTCCTTACTGGCTGCATTAAAAATGCCATCGCTGAAGATGTTGCCGGACGCATCTTTGATAAAATGGAAAAATTTGCTGAATATGGCTTTAACAAGTCGCATGCAGCCGCTTACGGTTATCTGACCTATGTAACAGCCTATTTAAAAGCGCACTATCCTGGTGAATGGCTTGCAGCTTTGATGACCTGCGATCGCGATGACACCGCAAAGCTTGCCAAGTTTACGTTTGAAGGCAAGCAGATGGGTATACCCATCTTAGCGCCAAATATCAACGAATCCTATGCTCACTTTGCCTTGACAACTTCTGGCATACGCTTTGCCATGAGTGGTATTAAAGGAGTTGGAGCAAATGTTGTGGAGGCAATTGTT
>JAHFTM010000230.1 GCA_023269335.1 Chlamydiia bacterium | reverse complement strand
TCCAGCTTTAGTATAGTTCATCTCTCTTATTTGACAAAATTTTCCGTAAGTACCTAAAAATGCACAACTTAAGGAGATATAATGACTCTTGACATCCAATCCCTTACACAATTTCGCAAACTCTGTGCTACCGGCGCTGCTATCGTCACTAATCCTGATGGCAGTTGGTCTGAACGCTGGAAGATTGATCAAACAGCTCGACAACTTATAGGGGAACAATTCGCAAGCGTTGCACCAAATTTTGAAAAAGAGGATGCCCTTGTCTTTTCACGCTTTTTTTTGCGCTATTTACAGTCTAGAGAAGTGCAACGAGCAAAGGTTAAAATACACTTCAACAACCCCACGTTTGATGAGTTGCACGAAATGTGTGAAGTACTGAAAGGCAGGCTGCAAAAATTCATCGATCAAGAAAAAGAAGCCTGCGCTAGACTAAAAGCGCACCGCGATGTACTCCAGTCAGAACTCAATGACCTTCCGAAACCACCTTCTCCTGTTTCTACATCCTCGTCGTTGCCTACAGATGCAGGTGAGGCCAAAGCCAATGCGAAATATAAAGCGCTGAAAGCGCAAATAGATGTCTATAAAACTGCACTTACAAAACAAGAATCTGCTTCCTTAGCTTGTGAGGCAAGTGCTCTGCTTACTAAACAGATGATTGGCTTGAAGTATCGCGCTCTATCTCAAACGCAAATTCAAGCAGCGGGTGTACGTTTACAAAATAGAAGCAATCAGCTTTGGTTAAAAGAGGAAGTCATCCTCTGGAAAAAACAGCAGTTCCCCCTCCTTTCGTGTGATTTTACAGAAGATGAGCTACGAAAAGTGGATGAAACCTGTCTGTACCCTGAACTCATAGCGTTATTTAAAGAAAATCCGTCTATCCTTGAAGACTACATCGCTTTTGTCTTTCGTAACACCGTAAACGTATGTGAGGACGCTGTAAAAATTGCCGTGCAATTTCCAACGCTCCAAGAGCAACTCACTAAAAGCTATTTGGATAAGCGTGTCAAGCGCCTGAGAAATTATGGTCTTCTTTTTCATGAAGATGAAACAATCGATGGCCCCAACTCCTCATCGAGGCTTGTTAAAAAAGATGTCACTTTCTTGATCAACGGCAGATATGAATCGATTCTTGATCAAACGAAAAAAATCACCTTTAGCAACACTACGGTGCTCACTATACGCGAAATTTTTGAAGAATTTGCAGCAAAAAATAAAAAGATGGGCCGCTTTGAATACCTAGCACAAGGCATTACCCTTGCTGAAACCCAATTCCCAAAAGTTAACCTTGACTCCCCTGATTGGTGGCAAGAGCTTCCTGAGTTTGAAGCGCTCAGCTTACAAGAGGTGCAGGAACGTTATCGGGTGACTCCTGCCAAAGACGAGTCACTCATCGTCCTTAAAGGCTCACGTCAACACACAAATTTAAGAACAGACAATAACCACTCCTGGTTTGAGGTAGTCGTTGAAAAAAAGGGAACGGGCAAATATCAGGTTCTGCCTATCGGTAAGTATGCGACTTATTATGCGCAAAATCTACTGGACCTGTTCTTTTTTATCTTCAACACACAGCCAGCCTCTATCTGCTATCCCGATGAAAATGAGTTTTACTACCATCGCGAACAGTGTGCGCTGCCTTTGGTTGCAAGCTCTGAGCATTTTGCTCGTTTTATGGATAAGGTACGTAAAGACATGATCTTGGCAAAAGAGGGAAAAATCCCCTTCCAATCACAAGGTAATAACTGCGCAACGTGGTTACAAGAGACTGTCGATTACGCCTTTTTCGATAAGAGGCTGCCGCGCTTTTTTGAACTCGATATTCTTGAAACTACAGGACTTTTTCCTGTGAATGTCATTGTCAGCACCCTTAATAGCATCAAAAATGCAACTACAAAATCCATTGCTAATACCTGCCGTATAGTTTTTTGCACGGTTATTTGTTCAGCTTGGCGTGGCTATAGTCCCGACTGGAGCCATAAGAAAATCACTTTCTTACAAGTCGATCCAAGCTTACCTGTTTTTGATCTTGTCAATACGATCAATGCAATTTTAGTAACGATCTATCAAACAGTAGTCTATGCCTCTCAGTTAGTCATGCATCTACTTTCAAATACAGAAGACCCTGCTATTCGCTTGAAGGACAACAAGACCTGGCTAGCGGGAACGTTGCTTTTGCCAAGTTATCTCTTTGTAGCAGCCGAAAAGTATCAACGCTCTCCAAAATGGTAACTGCTACTTGAGAAAACAGCTGAGCTGTGCATTTAAAAAGAGGCCATCAGGATCAAGCGTTTGTCGAATTGCTAGAAACTCTCGTAAGTTGTTGTCATAGAGCTGCTCTGCAAGCGCCTGATCCATAAAATGTATTTTTCCCCAGTGAGGCCTAGCCTCAAAAGCCCTCATCCTTTTTTGATACTCGGAGAATACTCGCTCAAATGCTGAATGCGCGGGCATCACCAGGCTGATAAAAACACGATTTCCATCGTAGGTGGGACTTAAAAGAGATCCCTTCTCTTCTGCTACAAAACGAAAAGTCACTCGCGGAACATAAATTCCCTTCCCCTCTTTGGCAAAGGCTTTGAATAAGACTTTTAACTCGCGTACTGCATCAGGCAGTACATGCGGTTTAACTGACATCTCACACTCGACATAGCGCATCCCTAAATAAGAACGCGTGAGCACTTTGTAACTTTTATCAGCACGTAGCGCATGTGTTGAAAACCAAAAGCGCAGGTCAACAAGTTTTGGAGTGCATTGAGGAAATGGCCGTAAAAGTGCTGTCAAGGCATTGAATGTCGCCTCTTTGAGCGCATTTTTAACTGCTCTAAAAACACTCTTTTTAACAGGCAGCCTTGTGCGATTCCAGCTATACACCAATGCTTTTTCTGTGTAGGGATTCCACTCAAACATCCAGTAGTCGTTTTTCTGCAATAGCTCTGCATACTTTTCAAACACAAAAGCTGCATTCATAATGGAGCATTGATCCGTCAGCACAAAGCTTGACTCGCACTGTAGCTTCACCGAATAGAGGATTCCAAGACTCCCAAGCGCAAGCCTTGCAGCTGCAAACTGCTGCCCATTTTCTGTAGCTGAAAGTTTGTGTAGGCTGCCGTCAGCTAACACAAGTTCCACTTCAGTGATAAAAGAGGCAAGGGTTGGGGTATGGCCAGTTCCATGGGTACCCGTACTAGTGGCACCGCCAATACTCTGCTTTGTCACACGCCCTAAGTTTGTCATGGCAAGGCCATGCGCATCCAAGTGCTGAATCAACCTATGGAGCGGCATGCCTGCCTCGACGCGCACCTGCTTTTTTTCAAGATCAACTTCCAAAAGACGATTGAGCTGATCGGTTTTGATGAGATAGCCTGATGTGGGAACAAGGTTACTCCAGGAATGACCAGCACCAAAGGCGTGTACATTGACTTTTTGCGCTTGTGCCTCTTTGATGACTGCTTGCAGCTCCTCAAGATTTTCAGGTCTGAAGATTTTTTTTGGGTAGCATGTTTGATTTCTTCCCCAATTAGCCCATGAAAAGCTCATAATAGACATCCTTAATCAGGCTGATTTACTTTTTTAACGATAAAGAGATCTTCATGGTAAGTTGGCAA
>JAHFTM010000229.1 GCA_023269335.1 Chlamydiia bacterium | reverse complement strand
GCTTTCTACAAGATAGGAGGCCAGAGAAAAGCGCACAGAAGTAATAAAGACAAGCCAGTAAGAAGAGAGGTGTGGAGTTAATACAGGCACCGTAAAAATGTAGCGTTTTAAATGCCTGATTTTAGCATATTCCAAGAGCACCTGTTTGAAGGACATGACCTCGGGGCCACCTATTTCAAATATGCAACCCATGCACTGAGGATTTAAGATGACACCTTTCAGATAAAAAAGCACATCGCGTACAGCAATAGGCTGACAGAGGCTTTTCACCCAGCGGGGCGCGACCATTACAGGAAGCTTTTCGACAAGATCTCGTATGATTTCAAAGGAGGCGCTCGCTGATCCAATGATAATACTGGCACGCAAAATGGTAAAAGCAATGCCACTTTCTTTTAAAATTTCTTCGACCATGAGGCGAGACTTTAAATGGAGCGATAGCTTGCTGTCAGAGACAATAGCCCCAAGATAAATGATCTGCTGCACTTTTGTTCCCTTGACACTGGCTACGAAGTTCTCCGCAACCTGCCTTTCGATATCGGAAAGGTCACTTGCAATAGCACTCATGGAATGCATGAGGTAGTAGGCCACCTCAATATCTTCTGGAAGCTCACTTAGGGCGTCGCGCTTTCTTAAGTCTCCATAGATAAGATGCAAGTTGTCTGGCTTATCTTGAACAATCGAAATCCCTCCAGTGCGCAAAAGGGCGTAGACTTCATGACCCTCTTGTAGAAGTGCCTGAATAAGTCTTTTGCCAATAAAACCAGAAGCTCCGGTAACAAGTATTTTATGCATTCATTTACGATATTTTACATGTGGACCGTAGGACTTTCCTAAACGTGCATTTTGAGGCTACTCACATGCCCGTAAAAATCCTCCAACGCACATTGATTTTTTAGTTGAAGAGTTATCTTTTGCGCCAGAATTGCAGTACGATAATCTTTCATGAAAACTCCTCTTTCTATTCTTTTACATAAGAGAAGGTAAAAAGTGTAAATTTTTCATTGTTTTATATGTAAAATGCGATTGATTAGTCAGAGTTTGGTGTCAGGTGTAAGCGTTAAATGGAAATGCCCGCTTTGAGTTTTTTAGAAATGTCCGCTCTTAAGGGAAACAGGGTTTACTGAAAAGCACAGGAGCATCCGCAAGCCTTCGCTATTTTGCAAATTTTTAGAAACACAATTTTATTAAAAACCTGTATGTGCTTTTCAATATGAAAAGAGGATTTTTAGTTGATAAATTAAATTAATTTATTTACACGTAAAGAAAGTGAAAAACTAATGTAGCTATCTTTATATGTCATCAATTGGAAATCCAAGTAATGATTCAATGCGCTACATGATTGGTGGAGAAGGTGACTCAGGTCCGAAACTTGTCGGTACCGCTGAACCGGCAACGAAGGCCAAAAAAAATAAAGCTAAAAAAGCAGAACAGGTACGTCTTGGTAACTTTACGAAAATGATCACAGTCAGTTTACGAAAATCGGCAGATGCAGTTGTACAAGATGGCGAATTTGTACAAATCGTCAAAAGAGGTGCACAAGAGATTATCAATGCCATCAATAGGACATCAGATGCTCAGCTCAAAGACAAGTACCTAAAACAGTTTGCAACCTGCAACAAGCTACTTCTCAATCTGCAAAAGAAGCTCAACTTACTGATGAAGCAACTTCCAAAACAAGATAAAGCGCGAAGAAGTGAGGTTCTGGAAGTCAGTGAAGTAGTTGAATCAATTTTAAGCCAATTTAAAAAGGAAAAGAAAAAAGGGGCAACCGAAATGACGGATGAGGTTATAGGCATCATGGCTTCTTTTCTGCCAAACGATGAGAGAGCTGGTGCCCTAGATCATTTACTTGAGCATTTTTCTCGGGAAGAAAGGTCTGATAAGGCCAAAAAACGAGCGATTATAGAAATGGAGAAAGATGAGAAGCGAGAAAAGGAGGTGGCAGATACACTACGAGAAGCGCTTAGAAGTCAGGGTACACCATTTATCTTTCCAGAAGCGCTAAAGGCCAAAAGTGGCCTAGTTACAAAGCTGGATCTTTCTTCGTTAAATGTTTCTTTGACAGACCAAGCCTTACGAGAGATTTTCTTGCATATGCCTCAGCTGACAGAGCTGAACCTCTCGGGCGGTCCACTTCCAAAGGATATTGGAGAACTTATAGGCATGCTTAAAGATTTACAGCACCTATACCTCAATCACACCGATATCAATGACCACGAGCTTACTATCATAGCAAAGGGGGGATCGCTTCGCACTCTGAGCCTGAGTGGATGCCCAATGATTACTCATTTAGAATTCCTTAAACCTTGTAGTAAACTTGAGTACTTGGACCTCAATGATTGTGGTCACATTAGCTCTTTGGAGCCACTGGTACACAGCTCATCTGAATCTTCTTGGTTGTCGTAAAATTCCTTCTTTAAAGCCTTTAGAGAGTTGTCTTTTGTTAAAGTATCTGAATCTGCGTGCGTGTGAACAGATTTCCTCTTTGGAACCCATTGCAGAGTGTACTCGTTTACAGTATCTGGACTTAGGCTTGTGTCGGTACATTTATTCTTTAGAGCCCCTTGCAAGATGTGCCATGCTACAACATTTGATACTCTGGCAGTGTAGAGGGATTACCTCTGTAGAACCTCTTGTTTATTGTACTTCATTACGTAGTCTAGATTTAAGTGAGTGCCCTGCTAGCGACACAATATTTCTGCTCAAAGCCTGCTCCAATTTAGCCCTACTGAAGCTGTGTCGGCTTAGAATGAGGTATGGTTCAAATAAAGATCAGCTTCAAGCAATGGTTGAGCAGTTGCAAAAAGACTTACCACACTTAGTGATTGAACTCAATTAACCAGCTGTTAGAGAGCCACTTTTGGATCCAAGAGATGATGTTCTCAAGTGCCTGTTGATAGATTTGCTCACCTGCTGATTCTAAGAGTTCACACGCCTCTTCAATGCTTTTGCCCGCTTTGATTGCCGTAAGAAGTAGGTATTCAGCCTGACTGATTTTCTCCCAGCTTACTTTTAACGCATCATTTCGAAAGATGACAAAAAAATAAGTAGCACTTTTTTCTAGTTTTGGAAAATCATGCTCAAGCCAGTAATCGACATCCTCTTTTAAAAAGGCTTCACGATAGGAAAAAAGATCATAGGGCAGCTCGAAACAGTGGATGTAGGGCTGCAGGCTTAACGTTTTTTGCAGAAGATTTGAAAGCTCTTCTTCAGTCAAGCAGCTTGTATCGATGTGAGGAGACGTTTTTGAAAAAAAGCACTCCTGCAGTGCTAAGTCCACTTTGGCGCTTTGTAAGACAAATGGACGATCTTTTTCATGGTAGGTATTTTCAAGATAGGTGACAAAACTTGCACCTAGCAGGTTCAAGTCCCAGTGATTTGCGGGAGTTGCTAAAAAGTAGGGTATCGCCAGAAGTTTACGAAATTCGAAGCGTCCAAAAAGAGAGGCTACTAGTGGATAGGCATCTTCAAGTGTGTCTAAGAGCCTTGTCCAGTAGCTCTGACAGTAAATTTGCATGCGTTCGTGAGGAAGAAGTGTTTGACTTCTGGTAACAAATTTTTCTGCCTCGTCTATGATCAATTTTCCTTGAGGTGTGATTTCTTGGATCTCATCGTCGTCTGTCAGGCGCT